>CAZHZH010000005.1:0-52764 GCA_964537205.1 uncultured Bacteroidaceae bacterium | reverse complement strand
ACAATAGTTATTAACCTAAAAAATCAATTCAAACTTTTACTTTACGGCCGGATCCGTTAATTTAACTCTTGTTTTCACGGCGCGCCGCACTGCTGATTTGTAGCGAATCACAACTTGTCAGTCGATTTTGATTTGCCGTGAGGCCTTGGGCTCTTCCGTTTCCACGACCTTCGGCAGGGTTACGGTCAGGACGCCGTTTTCAACCTTGGCCTCGATCTTCGTCTTGTCGACATCTTCCGGAAGTATCAGAGTCTGCTGGTACTTTGAGTAGGCGAACTCCCGGCGCAGGTAACGAAGAGTGTCTTTCGAGTCTTCCTTCTCCTCCTTGTGTTCATCTTTCTTCTCCATCTTTACGACAAGGTCGTTGTCCTCGTTGATTTCAATGTTGAAATCTTCTTTTTTCATTCCCGGTGCGGCAAGTTCGACAACATAGTCTTTTTCGCTTTCAGAAACGTTGATCGCGGGCGCTGTGGCGTTTGCTTTTGGCATCCATGCGTTGTCAAAGAAATCGTTGAAGATCTCTGGAAGCCATCCGTTTGTAGTTCTTTGTAATTGTCTCATAGTTGTATCTCCTTTTATTTTTATTTTGTTTGTTTAACTTCGTCTGTATTTTTTCGAACTCTTTGTTTGAAGCGTTCACCAAGTATTATGCAAAGTAAGCATGCCATAAGGGAAACAAACGGCAGGACTGACAATCCGACCCGTTTCATGACAATTAGTCGTAAAACGGGTCGGATTCCAGTCGACAAGAGCCAAGTGTGGTGGAATGTCGGATTAAGGGCTGAATGCAGTGTATGCTGCGGGGCGGGGTTTACTTTGCCTGCGTGGTTTGCCTGTACGACTTTGCAGTAGCCTTAAGCCAGACGCTGAACCTGCTGCCCTTGCCCTTGATGCTGCTGACGCTTATGTGTCCGCCCATGGCTTCGGCGATGCTCTTGCAAATGTTGAGCCCCAGGCCGACTCCCTCCGTCACCTCGTCTTCCTTCCAGAACATGTCGAACAGCATGTTTTGTTTTTCCATCGATATGCCGATTCCGGTGTCCTCGACATAAAGCTCGCACTCATGCGTGTCAAGATGATAGCGCCACCCGATTTTTATCTCGCCCGACTCTGTGTATTTGATGGCGTTCTGCATGTATTCCGACAACACTTCCTTCAAGCACGGCTTGTCGACCACGACGTATATTCGCGGACGGCCGCGTTCGATGTGGAACTTGATGTGCAAGGGAACCTCGGAACGGAACTCGTCGAAGGTCTCGCCCACAAGCGCCTCCACTTCTTCCTCAGTCTTGTAGTAACGTTGCCGGCCGGACTCGATGCGGGAGAACAGCAGCACGTCGTTGATCTCCTTCGAGAGCAAAGCGTTGTTCTTGGCCACTGATTCGGCGAGCGCGGACCTCTCTTTGTCGGTCAGCTTGTCGGAGGTGATTCTGCGGCAGCAATCCTCTATGATCTTCAGGGGCTTGCCCACCTCTTTGCCCAAGTTTCCCAAGAACGCCTCGCGTTTGCGGGTCTCGTCGGATTGCTTTATGATTTTGCGGGCGCGCTCTTCGCGCATCATGGCTTCCCGCTTGTTTATAATGATTCCGATCACCTTGTCGGGGGCGAGGGTGTTGAAGCGGAACTCCCACAGTTCGTATTGCCCGTCGCCCTTGGGCGCGCAGAGCAGGCGGAAACTGTATGCGCCGGGCTTTGTTATGGCGTTGCGGATTTCGTCAACAACGTCGGTGCTGTTCGGATGTGCGAATGAAACGTATTTCATCAGGTCGCCTGTGGATTCGACAGGCATGTTCTCGGCGCTGTTCAGGCACAGGCGGCTGATGTATCGCGAGTCTTCCATGTGCTTGCGTTTCCGCTCCTGGATCCTGTTTCTCCAACTGATGACGCGTTTGTAGAAGAAGAATATGATTAACAGGACTGCCAGGACTACGGCACAAACAATGGCATGGTATCTGCCCGGGTGTCCGATTCGGAGTGGCGCGCCCTCAATGTGGAAGTAGCCGCAATAATCGCCATAGCTCATTCCGAGGCGTTCCATTGCCTTGTAGTCCATCCAGTCCTGCTTTTTGTGCGTGTGTCCGCTTAATGAGGCGGGCTCCCTTCCGCCGAAAATCTTCACGGCGCTTTCTCCGCAATCGCGCGCTATTGTCGAATAGTCGCTGAAATAGCCGGCGAGATAGTCTCCGCGTCCGTTTGCGAAGTATTCCTTCACCGCGGTGAACTGGGGCTTGTCGGTATAGTTGGCCATCATGTCGCTGTTGGCTTCCCTGCTTACCACAAGGCTTGGATAATAAGTCGAAATCGACAGGAAGTCCCTCATTGTCTTGTGTTTGTCGTCCATCGTGCTGTCGGGGCTTTCCAAGTTGTCGCTGATTTTTTCAAAGTCGACCACAGTGACCACGATGCTGTCGTGATAGGTGTCTTGAAGCAGCTTCTCCGACATGGTGTGGATGCGCAGGTCTGTATTGTCAACAAACGGGGGGCGTTTTATTTCGACCTTAAGCTCTTCCTTTATGAGAGAGTCGCGTGCGGAGCCGCCCAGCTGGATTTGTATGTGGTTCTTCGCGGATAAAAAGCGCGCGATGTTAATGTTCTCGCTGTAGTCTGTCGGGTCGTGCCAAATCACGTAGTTCTTATTGCCCTTTTTCTCTAAGTCTTTTGGAAATTGAACGGAAGCCATGATTACAGGCGTCTGTTTGGAATCAAACATCTTGCCGTCATTGCCGGCGAACAGGTTTGCCGCGTCGTCTCCTTCTGTTATGATGACGTCGGGTGTCCATCCCTCTGCTTTGAGCGAGTCTGCCATCGACTTGAATACGGCTTGGGCGTGTTCTGGCGCGTTGAGCATGTTGAGCCGGCAGACGCGGTAGTCGCCTTGGCAGCCGCCTGCCGACACCGTTCGTTCCAGTTCGTCGGTAAATACCGCGTACCGTTCGTTGTCATTGCCGCCGCTCAGGAGTATGAGTATGTTCTTTTGTCTTTCCGCGTCGCCGCCGCAAGCCGCAAGCACGGCCAGCAGCATGATTGAAAGCAGGGTGCGAGCTGTATGTCTTTTCTTCATCATTTGTCCGTCTTTTTGAGTTTGAACCAAAATGTGGAGCCTTTGCCTTCCTTGCTTTCGACCCCGATTTCGCCGTCTTCTTTTTCTATAATTGTTTTGGCTATGTAAAGTCCCAAGCCTGTACCTTTGTCGTTTTCAAACACTTTGAAGAACCGTTCGAACACATGCCGGCAATTTTCCTCGCTGATTCCCATGCCTGTATCCTTGCAGTAGAACACAACCATCCCCTCGTCGGCAAGTGTCTTGTAACCAATCTCGACGCTCCCCTTGGCGGTGAACCTGAAGGCGTTGCTCAGAAGTATGTCCATGACTCTCATCGTGTAGACTGGCGACATTTGTACGGTGGCGTCCCCGCTGTCGGCCTGTTCCTTCAGCTCAAGATGATTCGGAACGATGATTTTGTGTGTCTTGTATACATTATGAATGAAGGAGCGCGCGGATGTGGCGATTGGTACGATCTGGATCTCTCCGTCCTCAATTTGCGATTGTTCCAACACGTTGTCGATCATCCTTGTTATTTCCTTCGCGTTCTCTTCGACCAGTTTGCAAAACTCTTCTTTCTCCTGCCTGGTGAACTGGGTGTCGGTTGAAAGCACGAGTTGGGAGAAGCCTGTGACGGCGTTGAGCGGGTTGCGTATGTCCTGGCTTATGTTGCTCAACAAGCTTTGGCGCACCGAACTCTTGTTGGCGTCGCTTTGAAGCTTGTTGAGGTTGATGTCCTCCTCGACTTCCTGGTCGCATTCGTATGCTATCCCCATAAGCGACCGTGTCTCCTGGCTGTCATGCGACGAGTTGAACGAGAATTCGTACCAGTGGGAGTCCTGCGGCGACAAGTCGAGGTGTATGCGGATCCTGTTCTTCCCGTTGCCGTCCCCGTAGTGGGTGATTATGCTCCATGAATACCTGCTGTCTTCGTTCACGTACTTGTCGAAGTCCGCTATGGGCATCTCTTCGGGCAGGTGGTAAAGGTCAGTGAAGCCTTTGTAGAACTTGATAGTGTCGCCGTTGACGAACCAATACACCAGTTTCTGTGATTCTATCATCATCATGCGCCTCGTTTTCTCGTGCTGCATGATTTTGGTCATGAACCTCTCGTTGTGGCTCTTGTAGTTTAGTATTGCGTAAACGATGAGCGACGCGCTCGCTATCACGTAGACGACGGCGAAGGCTATGAGCAGCCAGAACAGGAAGGCGTGGGTCACACTGAACGGCGCGTTGATGATGGTGAAGTCGTCGCAGTAGTCGTCGTATCTCAGCTTCGAAGGCCTCCACTTGAGCATGGCGTTGTAGTCGAGATAATAGCCGGATTTGTGTGTCGCTATGGCCAGGCTCCGGGGGCTTGCCCCGCCTCTGAGGATCTTGACGGCGTAACCGGCCACGTCGTCTATTTGTGTCTCAGCGGATGAGAAACAACCGCCGAGGATCAGCGTCTCGCTTGTATTGAAATTGGCGCGGATTGCGGTGAACTGAGGACTGTCCGAACGCTTTATGAAGCCGTAATTCAGGATGTCGTCTTTGACTTGTATGAGATGCCGCCCGTCGGGGATGGCGTGCCTTTTGCTGTGGGCGTCAGCCATTGTGGAGTTGCTTATGGAAAGGGAGCCGGTGTGGGTGTAAGGGGCCATGTCCGACACAAAGGTGACCGCATAGCCGCCAGCGGATTGCGCTTGCGCCTTGAGTTGGCGGTACAGGGCGGAGTCTTCGGCAAAAGGGTCTAATTCGATGACCGGATTCTTGTCGCCTGTGATCTTCTTGTATACTTCAAGGTTACGTTGCAGGTCAATGTCGTTCTTGAACCCTGTGATGTTGTCGAACGACGCGAGGTCGAGGTTGTCCGTTCGAACCACGTTGGCGAATACAACGGGTGTGGTGTGAAACAGCTTGCGCTTCCTTGCGTTGAGGGCAGAGTCGATATGCGCCACGTCTGTGACGGCGAATTGCAGGGCTTCGTCGCCGTCGGCCACGATGAGGTCGGGATCAAAGTCGGCAATCCTGCGAATGTATTCCTCTCCGTGGTTCGCTATGAGATAATTGAAAGGGTAGTGCAGATGGTCAATGTATATGTGGTCGAACGAGGCGTCAACACCCGCATTTCCGAACGCCTCCGACATATACTCGCGGTATTTCACCCCGTCTTCTCCGGTGCTGTCGTTGGAGTGCAATACGATTATCTTTACTCGCCCATCTTGCGAGGCGTACTGTTCCGAACACGAAGAAATCAGAAGTCCGGTTACCGCTATAATATATATAATGTATTTCATCTTCTGCCTCATCATTTGTCTGCCGATATATTAGGGGAGTCTGGCTTGCCGCCGTCCTGCAATCCGTTCTCGTTGACGCTCATCAGTATGTAGAATCGGGAGCCCTCGCCCACTTCGCTCTCCGCTTTGAGGGTGCCGCCCATGGCGGTCACGTATTCCTTGGCGATAGTGAGGCCGATTCCGACGCCCGGGATGAAAGTGTCTTTTTTCCAGAACATGTCGAATATGATTTCCTGGTCTTCTTGCGAGACTCCGTTGCCGTTGTCCTCCACCCACAGTTCCACCATCCCCTCGTTGAGGTTGAACTGCCAGCCCAATGCCACGTTGCCGTCAGCCTCAGTGAACTTCCATGCGTTGTCGATCAACTGGTTCATGGCTTTTTTCAACTTGTCACGGTCCGCCACAACTTCAATGTTGGACCTTCCGGGCTCGATGTAGAATCCTATCTTCTTGTCGGTATACAGGTTCTTGTTCTCTTCGTAAAGTTCGTTGAACAAGCCTTCAAGTTTGACCGGACGCATGTCGTAGACCACATCCCCCGTCTTTATGTGCGAGTAGTCTTGGATGTTCCCGATGATGTTCGACAGCAGGCGGTCGTTCATGTTCACGTCTTTTGCCATGGATTGCATCTCATTCTTGTCTAAATTGTCGCCCATCATGGCGATAAGGTCGCAAAAGCCCACAATGGCGTTTAGCGGGGTGCGGATTTCGTGCGCTATGGACCACAGGAATCCTTCCGCGCGTTTCGTCTCGTCGGCCATTTGCTTTATGTTCTGCATCTGCTTCTCATAATTCACGTCGTCGTTGACGTTCAGCAGGTAGCCCTCGATTTTCAAGCCGCCATCCGCGGAGCTGTCGACTACGAACCGCAAATTCCACCAGCTCATGTTTTTGTCCTCGTCCATCGATGTCCTGATTCTGTAAGAGTACTTGTTTGTTCCGGTTTTGTTCATCGAGGCGAGTATTTCCTCTTTGACCGCTTCCTGATTGTCGGCCATGTTGTTGACGATACGGCGCAGGTCGTCGGCCGATGAGATGTAGTGGTTGCCCGACGCGTCGATTGCGAGTTGAGTCATAGATTTCTCATTGATCAGCATGGTTGTCAGGCTGTTGAGTGAGTTTTTCCTGACTCGCATTATCACCAAGTAAAGGATGAGTAGGGCTATGATTATGATTGCTGAGATGATGGCTGCAAGAGCCTGGTAGATTATCGGGTATTTCGCCTTTAGCGGAGTTCCGATGACGACGAACCGGTCTTCATAGTCGCTGAGTTCCATCCCGTTCTTCTGCATCGCATAGTAGTCCATGTAGTAGTTGGGTTGGTGGAACAGCCTGCTTTCATCTATCTGCTTCCCCTCATGCCTGTCGACTGCCGCGCCGACAATGTCGTTCGCCATTGTGGTATAGCTCGTGAAGTATCCTCCGAGGTACATGTGGCGGTAGTCGTTGAACACCTCCCTTTTTGTGGTGAATTGCGGGCGGGTGGTTTTCAAGGCTATATTCTCACCCCACACGTCTTTCTTGACCACCAGCACGGGGTATTTCCACGCGCTGACGTAGACCGAGTCGATTTCGTTGGGGACGTACGAGCCGAACTGGTCCGCACGACTTTGTGTGGCCTTGTTCCATTCGGATGAGTGGAAGTAGATCCGCGTGTCGCCTTTATATACAATATAAGGTGTAATGTCGCCTTTGATTCGTCCGCTGTCCACAGCCATGGAGTAGGGGTGGTCGCTCAGCTGCTGGTTCATCAGCATGAACAGCAGGGAGTCTTCCCTGTGCCGGTCGAGTTCAACGTTGACAAGCTTCTTCCCGGTTATCTCGGTTATCAGGTCGATGTTGCGGTTCATGTCCATTATCTCATGGCAGAGAATGGTGTTGCTGTCGTGTGGTTCGTCAATCAGCTTGTCGAACATGATTCCTCCGAATATGGTTGGCACTTGGTGCCTCCACTTGGGGATGGTGTCGTTCTGCGGTTCCTTCCAGCGGTAATAGCAACGGTCGCCTTCCGCAAGTATCACGTCTGCCTTCCATTCAGCGCGGTCCAGCGAGTCAGCCATCTTTTTCATGCACTGTTTGTAACCATCGGCTTCCTGGTCGTCGAGGGTCATGTAGAAGTTCTTGATGTCGGGGTCGTAGCCCTTGTGCTTGAAAGCGTCTTCAATGGCGCGGTCGAATTCCCCGTAGTTGGCAAGTTCCTTACTATACTGGTGCATCACAAGCACCTTTATGGGCTTGCGCTGGCTGCACGCCATCATGGCAGACAATGCGAATGCGATGAAAGCGGCTTGGATGTATGTTCTCGTACTTTTTCTCATTGTGCCTGTTCCGTTGTTGTGTTTTCCGCAGGGCGTACTTTCTCTGCGAGAGCGTCTATTTGCTTGATAAGTTCGTTTGTGCCGTTGTGGAGCTGCGCCGACAGTTCGCTCATCTCCGCTTCTGAATGCCGGTTCTCGTTGTCTACGATCTCATGCGAACTATGCAACACCATTTGCAGTGGTTCGGTGAGAGTCTGTTGGAAATTGCGGAGGAAAGTCTCTTTCAAGTCCACCTCCTTGGCCTCTCGTATGGCCAATTCGAGGTCGTTGGTTTGCGATACGGTCTCGTCGGCGCTGACAATCAGTCCGTCAAGTTCGTAGCGGTAGCTCGACTCTGTGGTGATGTTGTAGATGAAGTCATACCAGTGCCAAGTGCTTCCATTGTCGAATGACAGTTTCAGCCTGTATTTCCTGCGTCCGAGGTCGGTGCGGTAGTTCTTGATCTTTTCCCAATTCGGCAGTGAATTGGGATGTACGAATGTTTCGAATTTCTTGAGCGACAGGTGTTTCTTTATCTTGTGCTGTTGTGCGAAGTCGTGCGGGAACTCAATGTAGTTCTGGTGGGTCTTCCAAACGCTTGAGTCGGCGTCCGACAGGATGTGCCGGCGCAGGTTGAGTTGGTTCTCTGTGTCTTGCATGATGGACTGCTTGGACTTCTTGATGCGCTTCTTGATGATCTTGGTTAGAATGGTCGTGATGATAAGGATGGCCAGCAGTGCGGCTATGGCTCCGCCGATCCAGTATTTTTGGTTTTTGAGATAGAGTGGGGCGTTGATTATGTTGTAGCGGCCGCCCCAATCGTCAATTACCAGTTCCTTGAGTCCAGAACTTGTCTTGGCGTTTTCCCCCTTGTACAGGTTTGATATTGCGTTATAGTCTATCCAATAGTCTTTCCCGTGGTTGGAAACGGGCATCAAGGTCGGACTCATGTCCTCGTCAAGTATGGAGACGGCGTATTGCACTTGTTCGTCAATCTGCGTCTTGGTGCTGGTGAAATAGCCTCCGAATATGCGCCGTTCGCCTGGGTTGTTGAACTGCTCGCGGATGCAGGTGAACATCGGCTTGCCGCTCCGGTCTTGCAGTGTGTTGCTGTATATTTCATATTTCACCTGCAGGAAGGTCAGGTTCTCCGCGTTAGCCATTATGTCCTTCATGGCGTTGATGATCATCTTCGACCTTCCGTTGCCGGGATTCTGCACCGGATTCTGGCACGACACCATCATCACGCACTGTTTGTCAGGCGCTATTGAGTCGATGTGTGATGAGTTGTAGCGTAAAATGTGGAAGTCGCTGTTGTTGATGATGCTGTCGTTTTCATCTATTTGTGAGAGCAGCTGGCTTCTGATCGCGTTGTCTTCGTCGAAATTGTCGAGTTCGATGATGGTTGTCTTCTCGCCGAGAAGGTCTTCGATCATGTTGAGGTTTTTCTTTAGATCGATGACGTCCTCGAAGCCCGTGAAGTTCATGTAGTCGATGAGGTAGCTCTTGTCGAGGCTGGTGATGCCTGCGAACACCACAGGAAGCTGTCTGAATATCGAGTCGTGGTTGCCCTCAAGAATCCAATTGAGCGCGGGGTCGTCGTTCACGAGGAATATGTCGGGTTTCCACTTGCTGATGGAGTCGGAAATATCGTTCCAATGCATGCGGTCAACGTCCTTCGACGTGTTGTGGACCATGTCGAGGTATATGTGGTGTATGTTCGCTTGCGAGCCTGCGTCCGCGAACGCCTCTTCCATGTATTGCCTGAATGGTTCGCCTTCCTCGCCCTTGTCCGCCCAAGAGTGGAAAACCACCACGTTGTGTGGCGTGCCGCGGTATACTGTCTCTCCGTCGCACGATGCCAGCAAAGAAGTTGTCAGGACTGTGACTGCAAACGCCAATGATAAGTATTTCTTCATCTATGTGTAAAAGTTTGTCCCGAAAATGGATTTGTGTATATAGATTCAGTGCAAAGATAATGAAATTATAATAATTGGAAGTGAAAAACTTGAAAAAGTTGATTCTTTGACCCCATGGGATGGAAGTTCTCTGAGTAATCAGAGTACTCAGAGAACTGCCGAGTACTCAGACCATACTATTTGATTCTGATCCGCCCTTGTGGTTCGGCGTAGTCTTTCCCTATGTGTCCGTTGAGTTTTTTGGTCAGATACTGGATGAGGCAGTCGCTGTAGTTCACAGTGGTGTGTTCAATAATCTTGTTGTTCTTCAGCAATCCTTGGAATCCGCCTCCTGTCAGACAGTAGTCGATGGTCGCAAGTGTGTAAGTGCGTGTCGTGTCAAGCGGTTCGTATCTGCCTGTTTGTTTGTTCAATATGCTTATGTCGCTGACGCCTGCCGGCTCTCCAGTATTGATGGTGAACTTGATGCCCGACACTTGCGGAAAGTCTCCGTTCTCATTGGGGACGTATTGCGTGCAGGCGTTCAGCAATGTTGTCAATTGTCCGCCTGTTATCTCGACTGTGCATATAAAGTTGTTGTATGGCAGGAGGCTGAGTATGTCGCCATAGGTCAGCGTGCCTGCCGGAAGTTCGGTGCGTATGCCTCCACCGTTTGTCATTGAGAAGTCCGCTCCTGTCATGGCGCGGTAGGAGTCTGCCACGAGGTCTCCGGCGTTGGTCTCGGCCTTCCTGACCTCCTGCCTGCCGTCGGAGTCGAGTATGTGCAACACCACGTCGCTTGTGCAGATTTGCCGGCTTGTCTGGTTCGCCGTAAGCGCCTTTATGCTGTCTGTTACGTTCTTGACATCGGCATTAACATGGTTGACGGACTGGGTGGGGATGAGTTCGGTGGTCGTGCTGCCGTCGGGCTTTATCAGGAGCTTTCCGATGTTGGAGAACTTGGTGCCGGTCTCGGAGATGACGACAAGCTTCCCGTCTTTGTTCCCGACCTTGTCGGTCGGTATGACGGAGTGGGTGTGTCCGTCGAGTACCGCGTCTATATTGTCCGTATTGTGTATCATGCCGTGGGAGTCAATGTTTGTGTCATTCTCGCTCTCGCCCAAATGGGCCAATACGACAACATAATCGGCACCTTCGGCCCGTGCCTGGTCGACAGCCTTCTGCACAAGTTGGTAAGTGCTGTCGGGACACAACTCGTAGAGCTGCCTCCCTCCCTCATCGAAGAAAGCGTATTCTTCAGTCTCAACAGCGGTAGGGGTTGTCACTCCTACGAAGGCTACGGTCTTGTTGCCCAAATTTTTTATAATGTATGGAGCGAATGCGAACTTTCCGTCAGACGTGTTGCGAAGGTTCACACAGGTTACCGGAGCTCCGAGGTGCGACAGCAGGTCGAACATGCGCGGAATCTTGTAGTCAAATTCATGATTGCCCAATGTGACGGCGTCGTAACCTACGGACTTCATGATGTCGGTGATGTACTTGCCGTCGGAAATCGCACCGGCGGTGCCTCCCTGCAGGAAGTCTCCCGACGACACCACAGCCACGTATGCCGTATCGGATATGGCGTCGCGAAGCCCCGCCAGTTTTGCGTACCCGTCGATAGCGCAATGCACATCGTTCTCATAAAGCACGACGATGCTTTTCTCCCGTCCCCCTGTGGCGGTCGATGTTGATTTACATGAAATAAGCTCCGGGACGGCGAAAACCGTCACCGCGGCGGTCATCAATAGAAGTTTGTTTCGCATGCTCATAATTCAGTCAGTGTTATGTTGTCAATTTAGCAAGTTTGAAGTAAAGTGGAGATAGCAAAAAGACGAACAAATGTGTTGTAAACATCTTATTTCAGAAACACCACCATGCAAAATTACAAATTAAATTCAATTCAGCGCACCATGTTTGCGTTTATTTTGTAACTTTGCGACACGACTGAAAACAATATGTTTAATAAATAACATCAACTATGGTAAATTACAAGGATCTTGGTCTCGTAAACACACGAGAGATGTTTAAGAGAGCAATTAAAGGCGGTTATGCAATCCCTGCCTTCAACTTCAACACAATGGAGCAGATGCAGGCAATCGTACAGGCCGCTGTTGAGACAAAGTCTCCAGTTATCATGCAAGTTTCAAAGGGCGCGCGCAACTACGCCAACGGCACCATCCTGCGCTACCTCGCACAGGGAGCGGTGGAGTATGCCAAGGAACTTGGATGCGCACATCCTGAAATCGTACTCCACCTTGATCATGGAGACACATTCGAACTCTGCAAGGATTGTATCGACAACGGCTTTTCTTCGGTAATGATCGACGGCTCTTCGCTTCCATACGAGGAGAATATCGCTCTTACTAAGAAAGTTGTCGACTACGCTCACCAGTTTGACGTAACGGTAGAGGCAGAACTCGGTGTACTTGCTGGTGTTGAGGACGAGGTGTCAGCCGCTGAGTCTCATTATACAAAGCCGGAAGAAGTCGTCGACTTCTCTTCCCGTTCAGGTTGTGACTCGCTCGCCATCTCCATCGGTACTTCACACGGCGCCCACAAGTTCACTCCTGAGCAGTGCAAGCTCGTGAATGGCGTGCTGGTTCCACCTCCATTGGCATTCGACGTGCTTCATGAAATAGAGAAGAAGCTTCCTGGATTCCCAATCGTACTCCACGGCTCTTCATCTGTTCCAATCGAGGAAGTTAACACAATCAACAAGTATGGCGGTCATCTTGAGGCGGCCATCGGTATTCCTGAGGATCAGCTTCGCGAAGCTGCCAAGAGTGCCGTATGCAAAATCAATATCGACTCCGACTCACGTCTTGCCATGACTGCGGCCATCCGCAAGCATCTTTTCGAGCATCCGGGTGACTTCGATCCTCGCCAGTATCTCAAACCAGCCCGCGAGAACATGAAGAAGCTCTACATCCACAAGATCGTAGACGTACTTGGTTCCGACGGAAAACTGGCTCAGCCTTAATCGGGACGGCGGATAACAGAATCCGGTGCGGCGAATTTTGTCGCTGAATCAAAAATAAGAGGGTGTGTCAAGAGTCCATTTTGACCCATCCTCTTTTCTTTATAACCTGTTCGAGGCGGATTGTTGACACACCCTCTTTATTGTCTGCCTGTCAGTCGTTGCAAACTCATGATGGCGTGCGACAAAAGCCATATGTATCTCGGATTAGACGAAACGCACGCCAGTTTGAAAAGTCTGTGACGGTATGACTTCCTGCGGCTTGAACGAAGCCGCGGATAGAAGTATTCCGAGAACTTTGCAAGTAGCTCTTCCGACTCTTTTTTTTCGTCTGGCGGATAATAGAACAACCCCTCTACGGCCCAGTCGATGTCCTCTTCGGCTTCTTCTTCCAGTATCTTTTGTCTTTGGTTCCCTTCTACATTTCTTGTCAAGGCAAGCATGTCCTCATACAACTTTACTGATGAATAAAGGAGGTTGGGAGTTCCGTATGTCTTCTTCGCGTCCGGCATATAGTAATGGTAGGCGGCGTGTGATGATGTCCTCACCTTATTTATATATAAGGCGTAGCGCATGATGAAGTCTGTGTCCTCGCTGCGTGAAAGCCGTGTGTCGAACATAAAATTCTGACTATTGATGATTGACGTGTGGAACAACGCGTTGCAGCACGAGCCGAACAGTCTTGTCGCCCTTGATATATAAGCGGGGTCGTTGCTTGTCTTGTCCTCTATGCCGAGTGTCGATGTCGTTCCATGGTCGTGCATCTTCATGTCCTGTATGCACAGTTGTTCCCCTTCATAGCCGTCCATGAAGGTCTGCAGGAAGCCGGGTTCGACCCAATCATCGGCGTCTATAAATGTGATTAAGTCACCCTTGGCCTGTGAGAGTCCCGAATTACGCGCGTCGCTTACTCCCCGCATGGGCTGTCTCGAAAGGCGGATGCGGCCGTCTTTCTGCCGGTATGCCTCGCATATCGACGTGCCGCCGTCCGTACTCCCGTCGTCAATCATTATCGCCTCCCAATCGGTGTAGGTCTGCGCCAACAGGCTGTCGATGCACCTGCCGAGCGTCGCTGATTCGTTGTGAAAGGGTATGATGACTGATATCATGGATTCTGCCGTATGTGTCGGTTTTTAAATGAAATAGCTTGCGAGCAGGTATTGGGTGTAGTCGTTGTTGCGTACTGCATTGTCGAACACCCGAAGCTGTCTCGTCGCTTTGTCGTCTGGGAACAGCGTCTTTGCGATGGCGCACATCGCGGAGAAATAAGCGAGAGCCGTCGGTTTGTCGAGTGAGCTAATTCGCGGACCAGACAGTTTCATGGTCGTCAAGAAGCTGTCGTAGACGTTGTCATCAAGTTGGATGCCCATCGCCTGCATGTCGGACAGCAGCCGTCTCACTACCCAATAGGCGTCGAGGGTTGCGTAGTTGTGCATTTCCTTGGAAGTGAAATTCCCGTCGTGCTGCCTGTAGTAATATACAGTGTCGCCGATGGTTGACATCTTGTGCGCCTGGTGGTACAGTATCATGCTCATGATAGTGTCTTCGTAGCGGTACCCTTCGGGGAATCCTATGTGCGAGAACATCGGCGCTTTGATGAGCTTTGCCCATGGATATCCCGACAGGCGCGCGCCGCTGTCCATGTCGGAGTGGGTGACGACAGCCTTGCCGGCCTGGGACTTTACGCTGCCTTCTATGATGTCGGAATTGCATTCGTATGCCTTGTCAAGCAGGGATTCGACCGCATATCGTGACAGGACGTCGTCGGCGTCAACAAACATCACGTAGCGCGCGTCAACATGCCGGAGTCCTCTGTTTCGTGCGGCCGATACGCCTTGGTGTTCCTGCTCAATGATTGTCAGCCTGTTTTCTCCGGCAAACCTGCGCAGGATGTCCCGCGTTTCCTTGTCGCTGCCGTCGTCTATTACGATGACATGATATGAATATTGGGTTTTCTGGGTAAGGAGCGAAACGAGGCAGTCCTCTATGTAGGCGTAATCGTTGTATACGGGTACTATGATTTGTACGTCGAATTTCGGCTTTGAGCAAATCACGTTATCCATGGCGCAACTGCGCCCCTTGTCGGGATAATGGCTTGACATGACGGATTCAGCCTTGGATGCGTCCATGCTCACACGTTCGTGTTTGAGGCATGCGTTCAGTATCCTATAAGCCACCTTGCAAGTGTGTGTCTTGCGGCAGATTTGGCGTAATGTGTCTAAACATCTCATAATGCCCTTATCGACTGCGTTTGTTCATTATCGGCGTGAAGAAGCCATGTATGTCCGGATTGGTCGTCATTCCCTCACAAAATGTTGGTTGTCGGCGTTCCAAGAGAGCTTGATGACGGGTTTTACAAGCGGCAGGACTTCATTTTTATACTTTTCATCATTACTGTTGGACGACGTGTAGATGAGCGACAAAGTGGTGTTGTCGAAATCCGCCTGTATCAGCGGGAAGTCCGCCAGGTTGATGATGTTGTAATATTCCAGGTCGTCCATGTCGGCTGGCTGCGGAATGAAGTCCCTTGTTGTGGGCGTGTCGATGTACTTGGATGCGTCCAACGGCTTCCATGAGCTGTCGTAAAAACGGATCGTGCTGTCCCAGCCTCCCACGTCGGACGAGTGAATGAGGCAAATGATGTATCCGTCGATAGTGGCCAGCTTGCATATCTGCATCTCCGTCAATGACGACACTTGTATCTTGGCAAGGTTGTCGGTAAGCGCGGTCAGACGCGTCTTGCCTTTTAAAGCGTTGTTCACCTCGGTCGTCATATTGTTCTCAATGAAATCAATGCAGTCGAGACGGTCGTTGCTGGTAAGTGTCGGTAATATGGAATCGGGCAAAGTGGCGAAAATCTCCTTCATTGTCTGCGAATACGCGGCAAGGGGCATCAAAGCGACGGCTATCGTTATGGCGATTCTTATCATTGGGTTGTAGTTTGTTTCAGACGCAAAAATACAAAAAAACTATTGACTCTACTGTCGAAACACCAAAGTTTTAGTAACTTTGCATTCGAATTTAACACGGAGCATGAACAAAGAGATACTCAGACTTGCAGTCCCAAGTATATTAGCGAATATCACGGTGCCGCTCGTCGGCATTGTGGATGTCGCCATAGCGGGGCATATAGCAGACGCTTCGGCCATCGGCGGTATTGCCATCGGTACGATGTTGTTCGACCTGCTTTATTGGAATTTCGGATTTCTTAGGGTGGGGACTGGAGGCATGACCGCGCAGGCGTTTGGCAGAGGGAACAGGCAGGAGGCGATAGACATCTTTTCCCAAAGTGTTTCACTTGCTATAGGCGCCGCGTTGTTTGTGTTCTTGGTTGGATGGATATTCGTCGACGTGGTGATGTATTGCGTGCCTTGCTCGCCCGAGGTGGAGTCGTTTGCCCGCCAATATTTCAACATCAGGATATGGGCCGCGCCTGCGACGCTTTCGCTCATGGTGTTCAAGGGATGGTTCATTGGAATGCAGAACACGGTATACCCGATGATTTGTGATATAACAGTCAATGTCGTGAACATGGCGTCAAGCTTCTATCTTGCTGTATACACTCCGCTTGGAGCGATAGGCGTGGCTTACGGGACGGTGATAGCCCAGTACGCGGGTATCGCGACGGCCCTGACCCTGTTGTTCCATGGCTACATGCCGTTCCTGAGGTTGTTCAATATAAAAGCGAGTGTCGGATGGAAGAAGCTGAAGCACCTCCTTTCTCTCAACGCCAACCTTTTCCTACGTTCACTCGGCTTCATGGTAGTTTATGTGGGCTTCACGGCTCTGACATCGGAATATGGCGACGAGGCGTTGGCCGTTGGTGCCATAATGATGAAATTGTTCATGTTGTTCAGCTACTTTGTCGACGGTTTCGCCTATGCGGGCGAAGCTTTGGTCGGCAGGTTCATAGGGGCGAAAGACAAAGCACTTGTAAACAAGTCGGTGCGGAACCTGTTCGTTTGGTGTGTTGGCATAGGACTTGTGTTCACCGTCGTATATATCGTGTCGGGAGAGGGGATGGTGAGGCTGATGACATCCGATGAGTCTGTAGTCACGACTTCGCGGCCGTTCTTATTCTGGCTGGTGCTGATGCCGCTCGTAAGCTGTGCCGCGTTCATGTGGGACGGGGTTTATATCGGGGCTACCGCCGGACGCAAGGTGCGAAACTGCATGATGTATGCAGCACTCGGCTTCCTGTTGTGCTATGCCGTCCTGCATTCCCGGGTGGGCGTGCAGGCTGTCTATGTAGGCTATTTTGCACATTTGCTTGTCCGTACCCTGTATTTGTCAGTAAGCTGGAAGAAAGTACTGGCCAGATGTCTGCCAGTGTTGCTCCTGTTATTCCCTTGTGCGAGTATGAACGCCCAGAACGAGGGCGTGACATATAAGCCTGTCGACTCTTTGTATATGGCGCAGATAGAGCGGATGTTAGCTGAGGAGAAGGCGAAACAAGCGAAGGACGTAATATTGAATTATGAGGAGGCGATGAAGAGGCAGGAGATGTCGTTTCATTTCGAAGGACTGAACTTCCTTGTCCGCGGTGTCTTGAGTGCGTCGAAAGAAAAGACGTTTCGTGATGAAAACATTACTCCGCTGAAGAAGTACGATAGTGATGCTGCCGAATACGGATTGGCTTTTTCGCCTCTTGTCGTGACGTGGGGGTTGAAGGCTTTCGGTGTCGAGTCGCGCAGCAAGACCAACCGTATGCTGACCGCCAACGCCTTGGCTTTGGGACTTTCAGCCGCCGCCACAAAGGTGATGAAGTCGATAGTTGACTCAAAACGTCCCGATTTCGACGATTCGAACAGCATGCCTTCGGGACACGCGGCGATGGCTTTTGCCAGCACTACCATACTGCACCGTGAGTACGGATATATAAGTCCGTGGATCAGCGTGGGCGGATATGCGACGGCTACCGCCACACAATACCTGAGGCTTAGGCACAACGCCCATTGGTTGACTGACGTATATGTCGGGGCGGGCATTGGCACCATCGCCACAAACTTCGCTTATTTCATAGCCGACAAGATTTTCGGCGAGGACGGCTTTCATCATCCAAAGCTGACTATGGCTGACATTGAGCGGACGGTGAAGTTCAATGCGCGTCCTACTTCCTTGTCGCTTGTCTCCGGACTGGAATGGGGAAAAGAGGACAAGGTGCACACAAGCACTACGTTCACCGCCGGATTGCAATACAGCCACTTCTTCAATAAGAACATGGCGGTCGAGGCGGTCGGACGATTGTCCACCGCGAGGTTCTATGACAACGACATGGTCCTTTCCGGAAACATCGACAGGTATCATTTGGACGCGGCGTTTAAGTATTCGGTTCCGCTGACCCCCGACTTCCGTATATCAAGCCGCGCTTTTGGAGGCGGAAGGTACATGGACATACGGTCGCTCGGTGTCAGGCACGAAATAGACCCGGAAGTCGGTGCGGGCCTGGGCTTCGACTTCATGCAAAAGGACAAGTTCGCCTTAGGATTCGAATGTGATTACAGTCACACCTTCTCCGATTGGTTCACCAACCGGTGGGTGTTCAACCTTGAGTGGAAGATATTATTATAGGTGTGTCGTCGTTTTACCGCGCTTCGTTATAATTGTATGTAGAATATGTGGTTGTCATTAGCTTTTCTTTCCGCCGTCCTTCTTGGCTTTTACGACGTTTTCAAGAAGAAGTCCCTGAGGGGGAACGCCGTAATACCCGTGCTGTTTCTCAACACGTTGTTCTCAAGCCTCATCTTCCTTCCGTTCATCATATCGTCGGCCAAGGGCTGGTTGCCGGCCGACAGCTTGTTCTATACCCACAGTTATTGGTGGCACGAACACAAATACATACTCCTCAAGTCGCTCATAGTGCTTGGCTCATGGCTGTGCGGCTACTTCGGAATTAAAAACCTGCCTATAACCATAGTTGGTCCAATCAATGCCACACGCCCGGTGATGGTCCTCCTCGGAGCCCTGACTTTCTTGGGAGAGCGTTTGAACCTGTGGCAATGGACGGGTGTCGCCATAGCGGTGTTCTCGTTCTTCATAATGAGCCGCAGCGGCAAGAAGGAAGGCATAGACTTCAAGCACAACAAATGGATCCTGCTTGTATTGCTGGCGAATGTGCTGGGCGCGATAAGCGGACTATACGACCGCTACCTCATGGCTCCGGCCGGCATAGGTGTCGGTCTCGACAAGATGGCGGTTCAGTCATGGTACAACATCTACCAGTTCTTCATGATGGGCTTCATGCTCTTGTTCTTGTGGTTTCCTACGAGGAAGAAGACCACCCCTTTCCATTGGGACTGGTGCATAATCCTCATATCTTTGTTCCTCTCTACCGCCGATTTCGTCTATTTCTACGCCTTGAGCCAGAACGACGCGATGATAAGCATAGTGAGCATGATTCGCAGGAGCAGCGTCGTGGTTTCATTCCTTTTCGGAGCCGTCCTGTTCAAAGAAAGGAACTTGAAGGCAAAGGCACTCGACCTCTTGCTCGTCCTCCTGTCAATGCTCTTCCTATTCATCGGATCACGATGAAAACACCCAGTGACACGTAATGCCTGCCGCCATGGTACGGCAGTGTATTTTTTTAATAAGGTTGACACCCAAAGTCAACGTGTTTCGTCGGCAAAGTCAACGTGTTTCGTCGACAAAGCCAACGTGTTTTGTTTTTTGACGTGTTTTTATGAACTTTATGCCGTGATGTGCCTGCTAATTCGTATATTTGCGGAAAGATTTAAACCTTAGATATGATGAAACGTTTGTTGATAGGTCTGATACTGATCTTGTGCATAGTCTGCTGGACGCAGGTGCGACCTAAGAGTGGATGGTATGTTCCCGGCAAGATGTCGTCGTTTATGGCTCCGTATGGTTGGGGAGACAAAATGAAAAATGTGGTTAGTCCGATAGAACGGAGATTCCAACACAATGGGCCGTATAAAGTGTCGTGCCTGCAAACCGTATTGGAGGAGAAGTCTATAAAGAGGCTCACTGTTTGGTATCCCACGGACATGATGAAAGACGGACGCCGTTATCCCATTGTCGTCATGGCTAACGGAACGGGCGTGCCTGCCTCTGCGTACGCTTCTGTATTCGAGCATCTCGCTTCCTGGGGTTTCATTGTCGTAGGCAACCAAAACAAGAGTTCGGGTTCCGGCAAATCCACCTCAATGTCCCTTGGCTTCATGCTCAGCGAAAATGAGCGTGCAGGAAGTCCGTTCTGTCATCGCATAGACACGGCGAACATTGGTGTGGCAGGGCACTCACAAGGCGGTGCGGCGGTATTTACTTCCATCACTCAGTGGGAGAACGGCAAGCGGTTCAAAGCCGCTTTGGCAGAAAGTCCCGCGCATAAGGAGCTTGCCGCCAATTTCCTCAAGGCCGACTATGACATCTCAAAAGTGGACATACCTTTGCTCGTTACCGCATCGACAAATGCGAAGGGCTTCATTCACGATGCTGACGATGGCAAAGGCAATCGTATTTGCTCATTGGCGGACATGCGGAGCGAGATGCGCGACATACACAAGGCTCATCCTTCCGTACCTGTAGTAATCGCACGTTTGTCAGACTCGTCGAAGGTGCATGGCGACAACCTCATGGAGAGCGAGCCGTATCTCACCGCCTGGTTTTCTTATTGGCTTAAGGGTGACAAGGAGGCAGGAAAGGCGTTCTTTGGCGACAACCCCGAAATCGGGTCGAACAAGCGGTGGCGTGATGTGGATCGCGTGCCGTAGACTCACTCGCCCGAAAGTCAAGCACAACATAAAAAGACGGGTGCGTCGCTTCCTATTCTGGCTGCACGTCTCCCTTTTCCGGCAGGTCCTTCCAACCCTCGCCAAAGGTGTCGTATGCGTCGGTTACAACGACGAACGCGTTCGGATCGGCTATTTTCACGTGTTGCTTGAGCGCGTGCACCTCCTTGTAGCTGACTACTATGAATATCATTTCCTTGTCGCCCTTGGTGTAGAGCCCGCTGCTCTTGATTATCGTGGCGGTACGTTCCATCTCGTCCAAAATGTAGCGGTGGAGGTCGTTCAGGTCCTTGTTGGAAATGATGAAGAGGAGCTTGTCGTCCTTGGCGCCGTTGATGGTGCGCGCGAGTACGCGTGACGACAGGTATATGCTCATTAAAGAATACAATGACAGCAGTATGCCTTGCGCCTGTTGCTGTATCACGGTCTGACCCGCTCCCGCCTTGACTCCGATGCCGCAGCTGAAGACTATGAGTCCGAACAGCACCACGGTGCCGTCGGCGATGAGTATGCCCCTTGAGAAACGTATGTGAAGGTATTTCTGCATTATCATGCTGACTATATCCGTGCCTCCGGTGGTGGCCCCGCTTTTAACGACGATGCCGCACCCCATTCCAATCAGTATGCTGCCGATGATTACGGCCACGATCAAGTGGTTGCTCAAATCGAGCCTGCCACCGAGCAGCAGGGCGGGGTCGAGCGTACGCAGCGCCTGTTCGTTTGGATAGCAGAGCATGGACAGCCCGTTCATCCATATCGGGTTTATGAGGCTTGCCACAATGGTCTTTATGCCGATCTTGCTGCCTAACAGAATGACGGACAGGACAAGCAGCGGGATGTCGAAGAAATAACCGAACGTACCAACCTGTATGCTTGGTATGAGGTTGTGGAGTACGATGCTCGCTCCGTATACGCCGCCTGGCACGATGTTATATGGATTTATAAACAGTACGAAGCCGGCGGACATGACAAAACTTCCCAAGAGGATTCCGCCCCATGAGGCGGCTGCCGCTTTCAATTTTACTTTCATACGCGATATATCTAATAATTTCCCAATTCTAATGTCTGTGTCCTCACTACACCTCAAATACAGAGCCTGGGTATTCAACGTCTGTCAGGAACAATGCGTTGCCCGGTACGCTTCCGCCGGCAAGGCAGCGGTCCTTCTTCTCTATTATTCGGCGGAAGCCTTCGATGGTAAGCGCGCCGCGTCCTACTTCTATGAGTGTGCCGACTATCGCCCTGACCATGTTGCGCAGAAACCTGTCCGCCTTGATTGTGAACATCCACTCTGTCTGATCCGCCGTCCGGTTGCCGCCTGCCTGACAGCCGACCGGAGTCCATTCCGCTTTCATTATCGTGCAGTTGTTTGTCTTGGTGTCGGTATGCAGTTTGGAGAAACTTGTAAAATCGGTGTACTCGAACAACGTCCTTGCCGCCTCATTCATTTTAGTGAAATCGAGAGGGTGAGGATACCTGTAACTGTAATGCCTGCGGAACGGGTCTTTATCGAGGTTGATGTAGTAGTGGTATGTACGTGATATGGCGCTGAAGCGCGCGTGCGCCCCATCGTTCACCCTTACGATTTTCCCGACCGATATGTCTCTGGGCAGCATGGTGTTGAGCTTGCCGCACAGCCACTCCTCGAACGGTTGGTCTGACTTTTGACTCCTCCCGATTATCGCCGGGTTGCAGTCGAAGTGTGCGACCATCATGCTTGCGTTGACTTCGGTGTCGGTGCGTCCTGCCCCGACTACATTGACTTCATTGCCGTTCAACAATGAAAGGGCGCGTACCATCTCCGCCTGTATGCTGTTTGCGTTTGGCTGCACCTGCCATCCATGATAGTTCCTCCCGTCGTATGATATGTAAATGAAGTAGCGCATTTGTCAGATCACTGTCAAGTGGAAGCAAGCCTGTTTCTTTTCGTATTTCACATAGCATCTGCCTGCAGCGCGCAAGTCGAACAGGACCTCGGCGAGTGTCTTTTTCAGATTCTCGTCGTATCGGGTCGGCTCGTCTCCGTCTAAAGGCATGAAACGGTTGTATGTAATGTCGATTGTCGTTCCATAGCAGTGGCATGAATTGGTGATGGAGTTCTTGTTCCCCTTTTGCAATCCCACGATATCCTCATCTGTACGAAGCACCGATGTGACGACCGGAATGTGCAGTTCCAGCCCTTTCGAATATAGGGAGTCGATGAAGTTTATGCCTATGCAATTGAGAAGTGCCTGGGCTTTTGGAACCAGGTACGGAACGGAGTGCGTAAGTTCTTCCACATAATAATAAGGTGAACTTGAGATGTTGGTAAGTTTGTGCTTCTTAATCTCCTTTTTTATCTCAGCCCGAGTCGACACAGGCGTGATCCCGTTTGCGACGGCGACTTCCAATTGAGTCGCGTTGCTGTCAGGAAAGCATTCGGGATAGCTCCACACCTTGTTCGAGGCGAACAGGTTGGTGGATGTGGTCTCGTTTCTGAACGAGTCGGTACCCGACTGGCGTGTCATGCAGGAAGAGGTGGGTAATGAGTCTTTTGACTCGTTGCCGTCGGTCGGAGCCGAGTCGTCGGATAATTCCGACTCTATTAATTCTGCCTCTTCGTCATTATTAGTCGACTTGTCCGCCTTTTCGTCGTTCTTGGAGCCGTCTAAGGGACTTAACCCGGCGAAATGGCTTATGCAAGCCAGTATCACCATTATGACGATGAAGCTTGCAAGGAATCTCTTTTTATTGTATTTTTGTTTGTCTTGTGCCACGTCTGATTCAATTTTTTTGCAAAGTTACTAAAAGTTCGGGGTTTTGCATTTGGTGTAATTTGTTTTTTTATAAATTTGCACCCGAATAGAAATGAGATGCCAATGAAAAAGATATTATTTATGGTGTTGCTGCCAATTGCGGCACTATGTGCGTGCAGTGGAGGCGATGAAAAACCGGAGAACGGAATAGCGCGTTATCAATATGCCGACAGCAGCGTGTACGAAGGTAGCTGGAATCACAGAGTCCGTGAAGGTCATGGCAAGATGACGTGGAGCGGCGGCTGTTCCTATGAAGGTGAATGGAAGGACGACAAGCCGAACGGTCAGGGTACGTACACATGGGAGAACGGGAACAAGTTTGAGGGCGAATTCCGTGACAGTGTTCCATGCGGAGAGGGACGGTACACGTGGAAGGACGGTTCATATTATGTCGGGACTTACAAGGACGGCCATCCAAATGGCCATGGAAAGTATCTGGCTCCCGACGGATCGATGAAAGAAGGCTTTTTCAAAGATGGTTGGCTTGAAGGCGACGGAGTGGCTATCAATGAGTTTTCCGAGAAATACACTGGCACGTTCCGCCGCGGACTGCCTAACGGGAACGGAACAATGGAGTATCCCAACGGAGACAAATATGTAGGTGAGTGGTCGAATGGCAAGAGTGAAGGTGAAGGAACCTATTACTATTCAAGCGGAAGTGTTTACAAGGGACGATTCCACAAGGGCAAGTCGGAAGGATATGGCACTTATACTTGGGACAACGGCAATAAGTATGAGGGCAATTGGCATAATGACATGCGCAACGGATATGGAAAGCTGACAACCACGGACGGCGAGGTGTACGAGGGACAATGGTACAATGATGACTTCCAAGGATAATAGATAATATAAGAAAAGCGTAAAAGCCATTGTACTGTAGTACGCATGGTCCTATGGTGCGAACAATATAGAAGAAGCTCCCGTCTACAGGAGCTTCTTTATTTCATTTTCTATTGTCGTAGTCACTTGCGTGTTTCGCTTTACGAGTTCGTTGTCACGGTTAATTAGGAAAAACGTGGGCAGGTCGTTCACTCCATACAACCTTGTGGCGGTGCCGTCGGTTTCGTGTACGCAAATCCATGGAAGGTTCTCGCATGAGAGTTTCCAGAAGTGTGCGTCTTCATCAAGTGATACCTGGTAAATTTCGAATCCTTGATCCTTGTACTTGTCATACAAGTCGCGCATGCGCCTGGTTCTCGCAGCCGACTCCGCCGCACCATATAGCGTAAAGTCAAGCAATACCACTTTCCCCTTCAACGAGGTGAGAGTGTGTAAATTCCCATTGATGTCGGGCAGGGACAAATCAATCAGGTTGATCTCCGTTATCTTCGAGTCGTCTATATCCACCGTCTTCGTCTTCTTGGGCGAGGTGTTCTCCATCCCCCTTATCGCAAGGTTGCATATTTGTTCCGTACGTTTGGCGTTGGGGTAGAATCCGTCCCATGCGGTAGCTACGGCCGCATAGCATTTAACGTCGTCGCGGTTGTTCAGAGGGTCGAACAGCTGGTACACTGTATTCAAGTCGGTTACAGACTGGCATACGGCATAATAGGCGTATGCCTTCATCGGATCTTTGTATATATAGTTGAACTTCATCCTTTCTTTGTATTCGCTTACAATGGAATTGATGCTGTCGGCTATATCTCCGGGCAGCATGGACGTGTTTTTCTCCAATTCGTTGATTTGGTCTTGCAATCGAATCTGCTGCAATGCGATCTCTTTTATTTTCTGGCAGTTCTCCGACCCCTTTACGGTGTAGTCCGTACTCATTGTAGGCAATTCTGCGTTGAAAGTGACGGTCTCGGTAGAATCAATTGAGAAGTTGATCCGGTTGTCTCCTATTCTAAGCGCGTAGAATTCGGGATTGCCCGGTGCGTCAACGCTGAAAGCGAAATGTCCGCTTTCCGACAACTTGACTGAGTCGATCTTTTGTATGCCGTCAAGAGTCATGGCTTCAAGATAGAGCGTCGATCCCTTGGCTTTGGTTATATTACCCTCCACATGGAATTTTGGAGACTTGTCGCATGCGGCAACGAGAGCCAGTGCGGTGATAAGTGCAAACACGTATTTGGTTTTGCTTGTCATGTCTGTATATATTTTATAATTAAATTGTTCGTGCTGCAAAATTACTTATAAAAAAGCATTGTACCTATAAAAACAATAAAAAAAACGAGTCGTGATAAAATATTCCACATAACGTTTTTACTCTTTCGCTTTTAATTGCTACCTTTGCATGAATTTTTTAGTTTAACAATATAAAGATGAATGTAATTACAAAGACAGTCTCATTGCCTGATGGAAGAGAAATCAGCATCGAGACAGGAAGGTTGGCCAAGCAAGCCGATGGGGCGGTAATGTTGCGAATGGGCAACACAATGCTCCTGGCCACTGTTTGCGCCGCCAAAGATGCAGTACCAGGAACAGATTTTATGCCACTCCAGGTAGAGTATCGTGAAAAGTATTCGGCAAACGGCCGTTTCCCTGGAGGTTTTACAAAACGTGAAGGCAAACCATCTGATGAGGAAATCCTCACATGTCGTCTTGTAGACCGCGCTCTCCGTCCTCTGTTCCCGTCAAATTATCATGCAGAGGTTTATGTGAACGTCATCCTTTTCTCTGCTGACGGAGTGGATATGCCTGACGCGCTCGCAGGGTTCGCCGCTTCTGCAGCCCTTGCTTGCTCTGATATACCTTTCGACGGACCTATATCAGAAGTCCGTGTAGCCCGAATCGACGGCCAGTTCGTTATCAACCCGACATTTGAGCAGTTGAAAAGTGCTGATATCGACCTTATGGTTGGTGCTACGGAAGAGAACATCATGATGGTTGAGGGTGAAATGAAGGAGGTGAGCGAACAAGAACTCCTTGAGGCTCTGAAAGCGGCACACGAAGCCATCAAACCTCAATGCCGCCTGCAGAAGGAGCTTATGAAGGAACTTGGAACGGATGTGAAGCGTGAATATTGTCATGAAGTAAATGACGAGGAACTGCGCGAGGCCGTGAAAAAGGAATGCTATCAGAAAGCTTACGACGTGACAAAGCAGGGTCTTGAAAAGCAAAAACGCACTGAGGCGTTCGAAGCCATCCGTGAAGGTTTCAAGGAAGAGTATGCCGCCGCGCACCCCGACCTGTCAGAGGATGAGCTGGAAGAAAAGAACGCGCTTGTCGACAGGTACTATGCAGACGTAGAACGTGACGCCATGCGCCGTTGCATCCTCGACGAGGGAATACGCCTCGACGGACGAAAGTCTACCGACATCCGTCCTATTTGGTGCGAGGTCAGTCCGCTTCCGGGACCTCATGGATCCGCGATATTCACCCGTGGAGAGACGCAGGCTTTGGCGACAACCACTCTTGGAACGAAGCTCGATGAAAAGCTGGTGGACGGAGCGCTGCAACGCTATAACATGCGCTTTCTCCTACACTATAACTTCCCACCGTTCTCCACAGGCGAGGCAAAGGCTCAACGCAGCGTAGGACGACGTGAGATCGGACACGGACATTTGGCATGGAGGGCCATCAAGGGTCAAATTCCAGAGGATTTTCCTTACACTATACGTGTAGTGAGTGACATTCTGGAGTCAAACGGATCTTCATCGATGGCGACAACGTGCGCTGGAACATTGTCTTTGATGGATGCCGGCGTTCCAATCAAAAATCCTGTAGCGGGAATCGCAATGGGATTGATCAAGAACCCGGGTGAGGAAAAGTACGCCATACTGAGCGACATCCTTGGCGATGAGGATCACCTTGGCGATATGGACTTCAAGACCACTGGTACGGTCAACGGACTTACAGCCACCCAGATGGATATTAAGTGCGACGGCTTGTCGTATGAGATTCTGGAGAAGGCGCTGATGCAGGCAAAGGTGGGTCGTGAACATATCATGGGCGAGATGATGAAGACTCTTTCTGCTCCACGTGCTGAATTCAAGCCTCATGTTCCTCGGCTCGAACAGATCATTGTGCCGAAAGACATGATCGGAGCCATTATCGGTCCTGGCGGCAAAGTGATCCAGGCTATGCAGGAAGAAACCAATACAGTCATCACTATCGATGAGGAAGACGGAGTGGGGAAGGTTCAAATCGCCGCTCCAGACAAGGAGTCGATAGAGGCCGCAATGAAGAAAATCAAGAATATTATCGCCGTGCCTGAAGTAGGCGAAGTCTACAAGAGTACAGTGAAGTCGATAATGCCTTATGGTTGCTTTGTCGAGTTCCTCCCTGGCAAGGAAGGCCTGCTCCACATCTCCGAAATTGATTGGAAGCGTTTCGGAACAATGGAGGAAACGGGAATCAAGGAAGGTGATGAAATTGATGTCAAGTTGCTTGATGTTGACAAGAAGACAGGCAAGTTCAAATTGTCTCACAGAGTCCTGGTGGAGAAGCCGGAAGGATATGTTGAACGCCCTGAGCGTCCTGCCCGTCAGGAAAGAGACCGCCGCGACCGCAGAGACCGTGGCGGACGAGGCGAGCGTGGAGAACGCTCACAGCACAAAAACCCACATCGTGGCGATTCAGTAAAGAACGAGTCAAATGGTGAGGATGAAGGTGCGCCTGAAGGAGTGAAAAGCGCTCTTGACGATTTCTTAAAGTAAGGAAATGCTTGCCGGCACGGCTCCTCGAACAATGGGTAGAGTGCCGGTATTGTTTATTTAATAAATGTATTTCAAATGAAAAAGATCTTTTATTTCATCCTTGTTTGTGTGGTGCTGTCATTCGCCGCTTCTTGCGGTCTGACGGGAGGAGGCCCCGCGGCTAACGACTCAGACTCCTTGAACCTTGACTCTATAGCCTTGGGCGATTTTGAATTCAAGACGACGAAGGTGGCGTTTAGAGACAGTCTCGAACAGAATGGCGTAATGGTGTATTATGATATTGACTTGGAAGTTCCCGTATCAGGGCCTACCAAGTTGGTTGGCGCAATTGACAAATGGATAGACAAGGAGCTTGGTGGCACATACGAAGGAGAATACAACTTCAATCACGATATGCTCGCCCACTATGCCAACGCTTATTTCCAAGAGTGTGAGGATAATGATCTTTTTATAGGCACAGGCGCGTCGGAAACCATGAGCTTCTATGTTACCGCCAATACAGACAAGTTCGTCAGCTACACGGTCGAAGTCTATGATTATACCGGCGGAGCGCATGGAATGCCTTCAAAATATGGTGTGACTTTCGACAAAGACGGGGGGGAGATGTTAGGCTGGAACGACATATTCAACGACACGACTAAGCTGAGGCCTTTATTCAAGAAGGGATTGTCAGCCTTTGTAGATGAGAAGTCGCGCACCGACAGCATGAAGTACGATATCGACGACTTGCTTTTTGACAACGTCAAGACTTCTTTCCCTATGCCATCCACAACTCCTTGGCTCGCTGACAGTGGTGTCGTTTATATATATGGAGCGTATGAGATCGCTCCGTATGCGATAGGGATGCCTGAAGGTACTTTGCTTACGAAAGACGTAACTGAGTTTCTCTCTGACAAGGCCAAAGAATTGTTGAAACAATAGACTATACGTCTGCGGCAGGCTTCGGACGCGTAAGCCGACTGCGATAACGCCTACAGAGGCAAGTCTGTTTGCAGTATGGCCGCAATTATATTTGATTTCGCTGTTTCAGGTCTCATGGCCTCCGGTAAAGACTGACCGGGCTGTGAGACTTGAATTATTTTATCCCATACAGATGCCGTTTGGTTGAAATCATCGTCAATCAAACCACACACCGCGACACATGGCACTCCGTGCCGTTTCGTGCGGACGGCGATGCCGTACGGTGCTTTCCCGTTCATTGTCTGGTTGTCTATTTTTCCCTCGCCTGTAATAACGAGCGATGCTGATTGTACCAGGTTGTCGAAGTCGTATAAGTCGAGCAGGTAGTCTATGCCATTGACCATACGCACATTGTTCATTGTCATCAAAGCCGCTCCTATGCCTCCTGCCGCACCTGAACCCGGCATGTTCATTACAGGCTTGCCTGACATTTTCTCGAGCTGTTTCCCATAATTGCGGTTTCTTGCCTCTAAAACAGGCAGCATTGAGTCTGTCGCTCCTTTCTGCCTTGCAAAAGCATAAGTGGCTCCGCTGGGACCGCAAAGCGGGTTGGACACATCGGACGCCAGGATGAATTCACACTCATCGAGATTTTTAACGTCGCTTAGTGCGTCGAGCAAGCCTTTCCCGCAATCATTGGTGGCTGAACCGCCAAGTCCGATGATGATCTTGTGTATTCCGCTGTTGATGATGTGGCTTATCATCTCGCCAGCACCCTTGCTCGACGCCTCCATGGGGTTCAGTTCGTCCGGCCGGATAAGTGTCAGTCCGATGGTTGAGGCGACATCCATTATGGCGCAATCACCTTCTGCCACTCCGTATTTTGCCATTATTGGACGGAGCAGGGCGTCGTGTGCCTCAACCTCGTGCGCCACGCCGTGCAATGCTGACGTTAGCGCCTGCGCGAAACCCTCGCCTCCGTCGGATATGTACAGCTCCTTCACCTTGATGTCGTGGTATTTTTGAAGCAGGGCCTGCCTTATGGCGTCTGCTGTTTCAATGCTGCTGAGCGACCCCTTGAAGGAGTCGGTCGCTATGATGACTTGTTTCATTATGCCCTTGATTCTCTTTCAATGCGGCTGTATAAGTGATTCTGCCGTGCGACAAAGTTAACGAAATGTTTTGTACGAGCAAAAAAATAACAGGTTATTTGGTCGTTAAATGAAAATGATATAATTTTGTAGTGAAAAAGTGAGTCTCCAAAGATATCGGGAGGCCACTTCCTGAAATTATACATTCAGAGGGCTTATTTATAAAGGGATCGAATTAGGTATATGAAAATGGATGACTTTAAACCTACGGACAAAATGTCGAAGATCGTCGAGTGCGATTATCGGCTTATGCAGGTAATCGCCAGGTTTGGCATTACCATGGGCTTTGCTGATAAAAGCATCAGCGAAGTATGTCATCAACACGGAGTTGACGTTCATACATTTCTCGCTGTTATGAATACCGCCAGGAACTACCAGCAATCTGCGGCCAAGACGGATGTGTCGTTGGACTTGATTGATGTACAATCTTTGCTGGACTATCTAAAGCGCACACATTATTATATATTAAACCACGAGCTTCCCCGTATGCGCAGGGACTTGCTTGGCGCTTTGGACTGCTCGTTGCAGAATGAGGTCGCCTTTCTGTTGCTCAAGTATTTTGACATGTATTTTGCCGAGGTTCAAAACCATATCAAGTTTGAGGAAACGGAGGTGTATACGTTTGCGGAAACTCTGATAAGCGGCAATGTCCCTACAGGCAAGAAGGTGTCGTTCCACAAGCACAACGAGGATTTCGTGGGAAAACTGCACGACCTCATAAAAGTGTTCTTGCAATACTATCCGCAAGAAGGGAACAACGACGCGCTGAACGATGTAGTGTACGATATTTACAGGGTGGAGGAAGACATACACATACATTGCCGGATTGAGGACGACTTGCTGGTTCCATTGTTGCGAAAGATGGAACACCGCCGCTCGAAGGCTGTTTATGTGGATGTCGCCAAACCGTCGGGCAACTATGAGGCGTCATCTTCCTCGTCTGTGTTGTCGGACCGCGAGAAGGCCGTGGCGGTGTGCGTGGCAAAGGGGATGTCAAACAAAGAAATCGCCGACCAGTTGTTTCTCAGCGTGAATACGGTGACCACCCACCGGCGCAACATAGCGCGCAAACTTAACATCCACTCGTCGGCGGGCATTGCAATATATTGTGTCGTCAACAAACTTGTAACTCTCGGCGAAATAAACTTGTGACTCTGAACAAACTTGTAAGCTAATGAACAAACTGTATGCACTCTCTTTTTTGGCATTGTTGTCATCGTCCGCGCGCTCACAGGAGCTGGAACTTCGTTACAACAAGCCCGCGGGCTTTTTCGAAGAAGCCCTGGTAATAGGGAACGGCTCCCTTGGGGCGACGGTGTATGGAGGCTACACGACCGACAAAATTTCACTTAATGATATCACGCTTTGGACTGGTGAGCCAGACCGGACGGTTTATTCGCCCGAAGCTTATAAGGCTCTGCCCGCAATACGCAAGGCTCTCGACGAGGAGGACTACAAGGAGGCGGACGAACTGCAAAAAGCCGTTCAAGGTCATTATACGGAGAATTACCAGCCGCTTGGCACGTTGACGATTGAATACGTTGACGCTGACTTTGACCCAGGCTCGGACAAGCACCTTAGCCAAAATGACATAACCGGTTATTCTCGAACACTGGACATCTCCCGGGCGGTGGCAAGAACCGTATACCGGCGCGGGGGCGGCGGGTTGATGACGAGTGAATACTTCGCGTCCGCACCCGACAGCGTCATCGTGATCCACTTGAAGGCGGAGTCTGTGTTCAGCGCCGTCATCCGCCTCGAATCGCAACTTCCTCACACTACGGTAGTTAGGAATAATGAAATCATTTCCGACGGTTACGCCGCCTACCATTCTTATCCCAATTATGTGAGAAACGAGTTCCTGTATGACGAGAACCGTGGCATACACTACAGGACAATCGTGAAGGTGTTGGCTGACAACAGGTTTTATGCTGAGGGAGAGACCATAAGGCTTCGGAACAATTCCGATGTCATGATTATAATAGCCAACGCGACAAGCTTCAACGGATTCGACAAGGATCCTGTGAAGGAGGGTAGGGACTACCGCACAATTGTGCGGCGCATTGTCGACAAGGCTGCGAAGGAGCCAGTGTTCGCTTTGAAGGAACGCCATGTCAAGGATTATCAGCGGTATTTCAACCGTGTGATGCTGAACCTTGGAAAAACCGACGAGCAGATCGCCTCTTTGCCTACAGACGAGCAGTTGTATAATTATACCAAGCTCAATCAGCGCAATCCCGAACTTGAAGCCTTGTACTTCCAGTTCGGACGCTATCTGCTCATCTCTTCGTCGCGTACGCCCGGAGTTCCCGCCAACCTGCAGGGATTATGGAACGAGAAGATACTGCCGCCATGGAGCTGCAATTACACGTCCAACATCAATCTTGAGGAAAACTACTGGCCTGCTGAAACGGCGAATCTAAGTGAAATGCATCTGCCGATGCTCTCGTTCTTGAAGAACCTGAGCTCCACGGGAAGTACTTCGGCAAAAGAATACTATGGGGCCAGCCACGGATGGAGTCTGTCGCACAACACCGATATATGGGCCATGACGTGTCCGGTTGGCTTGCATTCTGGAAGTCCGAGTTGGGCTAACTGGAACATGGGCGGCGCATGGACTTCCACTCACATATGGGAACACTATGCGTTCAGCAAGGACCGCAAGTTCCTCATGGAATATTATCCGGTGTTGAAGGGAGCCGCCGAGTTCTGCTTGGACTGGTTGATTGAAAAGGACGGCTGTTTGATGACCTCCCCATCCACGTCTCCGGAGAACATATATACGACAGATAACGGTTACCAAGGAGCTACTCTGTATGGCGGCACGGCCGATGTGGCTATGATCAGGGAATGCCTTGTCGATACGAAAAAGGCGGCTGAGGAACTTTCCACTGATGCTGACTTGTGCGCGAGGATAGACTCCGTCGTGGCGCGCCTGCTTCCTTACCGTATCGGCAAACGCGGCAACCTGCAAGAATGGTATCATGATTGGAACGACCAAGATCCGCACCACCGCCACCAGTCGCACTTGTTCGGCCTGTATCCGGGGCACCAGTTCGACGGTGGACTTCCGTATCAGAACTATAGTACGGAAGAGCTGAAAGCCGCGTGTGCCAAGACCCTTGAGATCAAGGGCGATAATTCCACTGGCTGGAGTACGGGTTGGAGGGTCAACCTGTACGCTCGTTTGCGCGACTCCGCCGGGGCTTATCATATTTACAGGAAGCTGCTGCGCTACGTCAGTCCCGACGGGTATAGCGGTGAAAGGGAGAGCCGGGGCGGCGGAACATATCCGAACCTGCTCGACGCGCACAGCCCGTTCCAGATCGACGGCAATTTCGGCGGATGCGCCGGCGTTGCGGAAATGCTCATACAATCGACGACTGAATCTGTCACCTTGCTTCCTGCTTTGCCCGAAGCGTGGAAAAGCGGAGAAGTCAAAGGACTTCGCGCGCGCGGAGGCTTCGAAGTGGACATGACATGGAGGGACGGAAAGGTTTCGTTGTTCACCATCTCCTCCACGACTGGAGGCAGTACTACAATATATTATAACGGAACAAAGAAGAAGGTAACATTGAAGAATAATGGAAAAAGAACAATTAAAGGCTGAGATACGGCGGATGCGCGAGGAGAAGAACGCGGTCATTCTCGCTCATTATTATACAGAACCCGACGTGCAGGACATTGCTGACTTTGTGGGCGACTCGTTGGCGTTGGCGCAGATGGCTGCCAAGACCGATGCCGACATCATCGTCATGTGCGGCGTACACTTCATGGGCGAGACGTGCAAGATCCTGTCTCCTGACAAGAAGGTGCTGATTCCCGACATGGAAGCCGGCTGCTCGCTTGCCGATAGTTGCCGTGCCGAGGATCTGAAAGAGTTCATATCAGAGCACCCGGGGTACAAGGTGGTCAGCTACGTGAACACTACCGCCGATGTCAAGGCTTTGAGCGATGTCGTAGTTACAAGTTCGAACGCCCAGAAAGTGGTCGACTCCTATCCACGGGATGCCAAGCTCATCTTCGGTCCTGACAAGAACCTCGGCGAGTACATCAACAGCGTCACAGGTCGCAAGATGCTTTTGTGGAACGGCGGATGCCACGTCCACGGACGTTTCTCCCTTGAGGGAATATTGCAACTGAAAAAGGAGCATCCGCACGCCAAGGTGCTGGTTCACCCCGAGTGTCCCGCCGCCATACAGGCGTTGGCCGACAAAATCGCATCGACCGCTGGGTTGTTGAAGTTCTCACAAACCGATGATGCCGACGAGTACATTGTAGCCACCGAGAGCGGCATCCTGCACAAGATGACCGAGGCCTGTCCCGGTAAGACCTTCTACCCCGCTCCTCCTGAAATGACCGAGGGCGTGGGCTGCAGTTGCAACGAGTGCGCCTTTATGCGCCTTAACACCTTGGAGAAACTGCATCATGCGCTGAAGACTGAGCAACCGGAGATCCTGGTGGCTCCCGAACTGATGGAGCTGGCGGTGAAACCGATAAGGAAAATGCTGGAGCTGAGCAAATGAAGTCTGTAGCCGCTTTGGTGTCGGGCGGAGTAGACTCCGCCGTCAGTGTGTATCTGCTAAAGGAGCAGGGGTACGATCCGCACCTTTTTTATATAAAGATAGGTCCCGACAAGGACACCGAATGGAATTGCACGTCCGAGGAGGATGTCGAGATTTGCAAATGGCTCGCCCGGAAGTACGGTTGCAGGTTCGACATCATCGACTTGCACCGTGAATACTGGGACAAGGTGGTGGGCTACACCATGGACAAGGCCCGGAGGGGGCTTACGCCGAACCCCGACGTGATGTGCAACAAGCTGATCAAGTTCGGATGCTTCGAGGATGTGGTCGGAAAGGACTTCGACCTCACCGCCACAGGGCATTACGCCACCACCACGACAAGGGACGGCAAGGTGTGGCTCAGCACGAGTCCCGACCCTGTAAAGGATCAGACCGACTTCCTCTGCCAGATCGACTCCCTGCAGGTTGGCAAGCTCATGTTTCCCGTCGGAAACCTATGGAAGCACGAGGTGCGCGATATCGCTGAAAGGGAACGATTGCTCAACGCGGAACGCAAGGACAGCCAGGGTATATGCTTCCTCGGCGATATAGACTTTCGTGAATACATAAAGAAGAACCTGGGAGAGAACCCCGGCGACGTGCGCGAGTTGGAGACGGGCCGCAAGATCGGTGCGCATCGTGGACTGTGGTTCTATACAATCGGACAACGCAAGGGTCTCGGGTTCGGAGGAGGACCGTGGTTTGTGGTCAAGAAGAACGTCAAGCGCAACATCCTGTTTGTCAGTCACGGGTACGACCCCGACAAGGTGTACAAGGATCACGTCAAGATGGCTGACTTCCATTTCATCACCGAAAACCCATGGAACGGCACTGAGGCCGGCGAACACCGCATAACGTTCAAAATACGCCATACCCCCGAGTTCTTGAGCGGCTCGCTGCGAAGGGGAGGGGACGGCGTTTGGCGTTTGCAGTCCGACGAACGGATTCACGGAGTCGCGCCTGGGCAGTTCTGTGTCGTGTACGACGAGGAACATCATCTCTGCTTCGGTAGCGGCGAAATCACGTAAAGGCTGTGGGGAGAGGAATAGAGAGTCCCCACAGCCTTTACACGCTAAATGAGCATGACGCTTCTAAACGTCCTCATCGGCATACAGGAAGCGCTTGACGCTGTGCTTTGGCGTTTTCTCGAACTCTTTGTCCATGACCTTTATGCCTGCGATCTGCTCGTATGCGGGAAGTTCCTTGTTGACTTTCACGCGGACCTTGTCAAGCGCGTTTCGTAGACCGTCTTTGCCGATACCCGACCCGGCCGACTCGCCCGGGTCGGGGTATATCAGCGCGTAGAGCTTGTCGGATTTCTGTATGACGACGCATTCGGCGACCAACGGCTCGCCACCCAACTTGTCTTCTATCTCTTCGGGGTATATGTTTTGTCCGTTGGGTCCGAGCAGCATGTTTTTCGACCGTCCGCGTATGTAGACGCTTTTGTCCGCCTCCATGATTCCGAGGTCGCCCGTGTGGTACCATCCGTCCCTTATTGTGCGGCGGGTCTCCTCCTCGTTCTTGTAATACCCCAGCATGACGTTGTCCCCCCTTACCAGTATCTCGCCGACGGCGGTCGCGGGGTCGTGGCTGTCAATCATGACCTCCATCCGGTCGATGGGCCTGCCGCAGCTGCCCTGCTTGTACTCGAACCAGTGGCTGTAGGCGATGAGCGGGGCGCATTCGGTGGTTCCGTAGCCTACGGTGTATCTGAACCCGACCAGCTTCAGGATTTGTTCCACATCTTCCGCCAGCGCCGCTCCTCCTATGATCACTTCGAAGAATCTTCCGCCGAACGCCTGTGTCAGTTTCCCGCATATCCGCCTTCGCACGATATGGCTGACCACCGGTAGGCGCAGGAGCAGCCGTATGTGCGGTTGCCTGAGTTTCGGCATGAGGGCGCGGCGCACCACCTTCTCGATGATTAGCGGCACGGATATTATAATGGTGGGCCGTACTTCGGCGAAAGCCCTGAATATGATTGTGGGCGAGAGCTTGGTGAGGAAGTAGATGTGCATGCCGAGGCATATCTCGCTCAGGATTTCGAACGCCAGTCCGTACATGTGCGCCATCGGAAGTATGCTTACCACGCTGCTGGTGTCGTCGCGGGCTATTTTGTCTCCGAGACGGTCGATGGCGAATCGCACGTTCCCCCATAGGTTCTTTTGCGACAGCATGACTCCCTTCGACTTGCCCGTGCTGCCCGACGTGTAGTTTAGCACCGCCAACTCGTCGCCCGGACGCTTCACGTAGTCTATGTCCGCCGGTGCGAGTCCTCCGGGATGTCTTTCCTTGAAGCTGTCGCCGGCTTTTTCAAAGGCTGCGGAAAGTGAGTCGTCGCAGCTGTATAGCAGACTGAAGTCGGCAAGGTTCACGACGGCTGCCAACCCTCGTACGGAACCCGCCACGGTGGTCTCCTGTATTTCTTTCCATATATTGTCGCTCACGAAAATGACGCGCGCATCCGAATGGGCCAGTATGTTTCGGATCTGCTTCGCCTTGAACTCATGCAGGATGGGTACGGCTACCGCCCCGTAGGTCAGTGTGGAGAAGAAGGCCAACGCCCAGCCCGTGCTGTTGCGTCCGCACAGCGCCACTTTGTCTCCTTCTCTTATCCCGATTTGGCGGAACACTATGTGCGTCTTCTCTATTTCCCGCGCCATGTCGGAATACGTGAGCGTACGTCCTTGGTAATCGGTCAAGGCTGGCTTTGTCCAGTGCGCTTTGACTGAGTTCTCAAAGAGGGTGTTGAAGCATTTCTCGTCGTTTGTGTATTGTTCCATTTATTATGCTCAGCTTTTGAATTGGTGCGCAAATTTAGCAATAATAAATTAATTGTTAATAAAAAGGCGGGTGAAAATTGTTGTATGATGATTTTTTTTATAATTTTGCGTCGGAATATATAAATACGACAGGTATGATACAATCATTGTTCATAGGCGGCATCGGTTTGCCCGAGATTCTCGTTATCGCCCTTGTGGTGTTGCTCCTCTTCGGAGGCAAGAAGATTCCCGAACTCATGAAGGGGCTGGGAAAGGGCGTCCGTTCGTTCAAGGAAGGACTGAAGGACGACACGGAGGCGGACGGCGAGGATGGCAAGGAAAAGAATTGAAGGGGCGCGGCGCGGGAGTCGCGACCATCTGTGCGACGATGTGGAAATGAGTGACAAGCCGTTGACATTTTGGGAACACCTTGACCAGCTCAGGTTGGTCGTCTTCAAAGTCGCAGCCGTGACGACGGCTGTGGGTGTTTTGGCGTTTTGTTTCAAGGATGCCCTGTTCGCTGTTGTGCTCGCGCCCGACAACGCCTCGTTCCCCACATATCGGCTGTTTGACGATATTGGAACATGGATATGCGGACTTGTGGGGTGTGGCGCGGAATCCGCATCCGAAGGCGGCGCGGAATTCCATGTGAGGCTCATCAATACTGAGTTGGCGCAGCAATTCATCATTCATTTGAAAGTGGCGTTCTATGCGGGAGTCATCGCCGCCTCACCTTATATATTATACCAAGTGTTCAAATTCATCTCTCCCGCCTTGTATGCGGACGAGCGAAAGTACGTGCGCCTGGTAGTGGTGTCAGGTTATGCCCTGTTCCTGCTTGGGGCGTTGTTCGGCTATTTTGTGATATTCCCCTTCACGTTCCGCTTCCTCGGCACTTACCAGGTGAGCGGCAATGTGGAGAACACTATAACTCTTGAGTCTTACGTTTCAGCCTTGACCGTGTTGGTGGCGGCCATGGGCGTAGTGTTTGAAATGCCCGCGGTAAGCTGGATTCTTGCGAAGCTGCGCGTCTTGAAGGCGGAATACATGACCCGCTACCGCCGTCACGTGATAGTCGCCATCTTCATAACGGCCGCGATAATCACTCCGACCACCGACGCCTTTACGCTGACAATAGTGGCCGTGCCGATGTGGATGCTTTATGAACTAAGTGTTTGGATTGTGGGCAAGACCAACCGCTCGAACGGTTAGCGGCGTTTCTTCAGCCGCGTGACAAGCCGCACGAGCATGACCAACCCCCTTATGCACAGTTCGGTCGCCATGGCCACCCAAACCCCGACAAGTCCGTAACTTGTAGCCAAAAAGGCCGCCAAGGGAATACGCACCGCCCAGATGCTGCTCAGGTTTATAATGCTTGGAACGACGGTGTTCCCAGTGCCTACGAATATGCCGTAGCAGACGATGGACGTGGCAAACAGCGGTTCGGCAAACGCCTCTATTCTCAGTACTGTGGCCGTCAGGCTTTGCACTTCGGCGTTCGGACTCATGAGGGTCATCAGTTCTGGTGCGAATATGTACATTATTGCCGCCAACGCTGTCATGATCGACACTCCCATCCCCAAGGAAATATACGAGAAGCGGCGTATGAGGTCGTTGCGGTTCGCCCCGATGCTTTGCCCTATGAGGGTGGTCGCCGCGTCGGCTATTCCGTACCCTGGCATGTAGCACAGACTTTCGATTGTAATGCCGAACGAGTTCGAAGCGATGGCCACCGTGCCGAGTGGGGCGACGATGATCGTCGACGTTATCTGCGCTCCGCATGATATTATGCGTTCCATGCCGATCGGAAGTCCTATCATGACCGCCTTCTTTATGATGCGGTTCTCGGGCAGGAGCCTGCCGTGGAAGGTCAGCCGCAGTTCTGAACGCTCGGAACTGATGTAAGCGAACAGCACGATGAGTCCGATTATCCAGGCGCACAACGAACCAAGCGCCGCGCCCAACACTCCGAGACCGCATCCAGGGCATGTCGCCGTGGTTCCAAGTAGCGAAACCTCCCTCGCCGGAAATATGAAGAAGAAGTTGAACACCACGTCCAAGCAGCAAATCACGACGCTCATTATGCTCGGCACTTTCATGTTGCCGCTGCAACGGAGCATGCTCGACATGAGATGGTAGGTGATGAATACGGGGATTGACAGCGCGAACACCAGGAAGTACTTGTACGCGTCTTCTATGATGTCCTGGTTGCCTCCAAGCCACGTCGGCAGTTGACGGCTTATGCCGCATCCGGCTATCATGACTACGATGCCGAAGATAAGGCACGCCACGAACGCCTGCCGCAGGACGTCGTTCGCCTCCGGCTTCTTGTTCGCTCCGAACAGGTGGGCCACCTGTACTGAGAAGCCCGACGCCACGGCGCTGCAAATGCCGCCGAACATCCACGTGGTGGTAGCCACCAGTCCGATCGAAGCCGACGCTTCGGCTCCGAGGCTTCCCACCATGGACGCGTCGATGTATTCCATGACGATCGACGAGAGTTGTGACAAAATCGCAGGAAGACTGAGAAAGAACACCAGTTCAAGTTGCTTTCTCAGTCCTACGTCTTGTTTCGTGTGTATGGTCAGGTCTAATCGCTCCTGTGTCGTCATCGGATGCGGGGTCTGTGGAATCACTGGCGGTTTCCCGTGGTATGCGGGTCAGCCTTTTGCCGCTATGGCTTCGATCTCAATGTCAGCCCCCTTTGGCAGCGCGGCTACCGCGAAGGCGGAACGCGCAGGGTAGGGCGCTTCGAAGAATTCGGCGTATACCTCGTTCACCGAGGCGAAGTTATTAATGTCGGCAAGCAGGACGGTCACCTTGACAACGTCTTTCATGGTCAGCCCGGCTTCCGCCAAAATGTTTTTGATGTTTGTGAGGCTTTGGCGCGCTTCCGCCTGTATGCCTCCTTCGGCGAATTCTCCGGTGGCTGGGTTGACGGGCAGCTGGCCGCTGACGTATACAAATCCATTGGCTTCGACTCCCTGGCTATATGGTCCGATGGCCGCAGGAGCGTTCTTTGTTGATAGTTCTTTCATCTTCTGTTGTTTTTGAATGTTAGTGAATAAGTCTGATTCTTGTGCAAAGTTACAAATTTAAAGGGAATAGTCTGTTGGTTATAGAATTAATTTGTAATTTTGCAGGGTAAATAATAGATTGACGATGGATATAACAGAGCGTTTCTTGAATTATGTCAGATTTGACACTCAGTCGGATGAGAATAGTGACGCGTGTCCAAGCACGCAAAAGCAGTTGGCGTTCGCCAAATATCTGAAGGACGAACTGGTCGCGGAAGGGCTCCAGGACGTGGAACTCGATGACAACGGGTATCTTTACGCCACGCTGCCCTCCAACATCGATCGTGATGTTCCTGTTGTAGGTTTTATCTCGCACATGGACACGAGTCCCGACTGTTCGGGCAAAGACGTACGTCCCAGGATTGTGGAGAACTACGACGGTGGTGACATCGTTTTGAGTGAAGGTATAGTCAGCTCGCCTGAAAGGTTTCCCGAGCTTCGCGCCCACATCGGCGAGGACTTGATCGTGACCGACGGGCATACGCTGCTCGGAGCTGACGACAAGGCGGGCATAGCGGAGATCGTGCAGGCCATGGTGTTCTTGTCGGGTCATCCGGAAATCAAGCACGGCAAGGTGCGCGTAGGATTCAATCCGGATGAGGAGATTGGACGCGGCGCGCGTTTGTTCGACGTGGACAAGTTCGGTTGCCGCTTTGCCTATACGATGGATGGCGGCGAGGTCGGCGAGTTGGAATTCGAGAACTTCAACGCCGCTTCTGCCAAGATCCGCATCAACGGATGTTCAGTTCACCCCGGATATGCCAAGGGCAAGATGATCAACGCCGCCCGAATCGCGACGGAATTGATACAGATGCTTCCTCAAGATGAAACTCCTGAGACGACGGAGGGGTATGAAGGTTTTTACCATCTGACCGGCATCAAGGGCAATTGCGAGTCCGCCGTCGTGTCAATTATAATCCGCGACCATAACATGAACAAGTTCCAACACCGCAAGGAACGCATAGAGGAGATAGTCGCCGTCATCAACGCAAAGTATGGCGAAGGTGTGGCGCAACTGGACTTGAACGACCAATATTACAACATGCGTGAAAAGATCGAACCTATGATGTATGTCATAGACATAGTGCGCAAGGCGATTGAGCAGGCAGGTGTCGTCCCTCACATCCAACCCATACGTGGGGGCACGGACGGGGCGCAATTGTCTTTCAAGGGGCTTCCTTGTCCTAATATATTCGCCGGCGGAATAAACTTCCATGGTCCGTACGAGTTCGTCCCCGTACAGTCGCTTCAAAAGGGGATGGAGACCGTGGTTAACATTTGCCGTTTGGTGGCGGAACTGAAATAGCCGCGTCTTCCGCCTGCCTTGCACGTGTGTTCACCCTTCATTGCTGATTGCCGGCTGTGCCTGTCCGCGCAATTCGTGGAACCGCCGTTTTATGTACTGTAGGTGTTCATGTATGAACGATTTCAGGTCGTCGATGTACGCTTGATAATTATTGTGGTAAACGTGTTTTTCCCAACTGTACACTGGCTGGTTGATATTCCATACTTTGAAGTTTTGTCGTTGTGATTGGTCAAGTACTGTCGCAAGGCTGTCTATGTGGTGCGTCAGGTAGCCTTCAAGTCCCCTGTCAAGCAGATTGTTGAATTCCGTGTCAACGGCATTTGCAAAATACGGGTCTTTCCAAAGCCGCTGAAAGACTTGCTGCCACGGACGGTCTTCGAAGTTCAAGTCGGCCGACAGGTTGTGGAGCATGTCCGCCTCACCGCTCAAGCCGTAGGCGAAGTCCATGTCCCACAGCGGACCGAAACGGAACTTGCCGTCTACGGAGTCTTTATACATGTAGATGACCAACAGGGCGTCGAGGTTGCCGGTTATTTCCGACGCCACATACCATTTGACCAACGATTCCGCGTCGAGTTTCGTACGCCACCCTGTCTGGGTGTCGGCAAAGCGGTTCGTGAATATGGAGTCTTCCATCTCCTGCGTGTTCTGCTTTATGCGGTTGTGCGTTTGGTCACCTATGTGTCCGTCTTTTGGATTGGCGATGTTGTACATAAAGCCGCGACGGGTTGTGAAGTGGTTCTCCTCCAGTCCCCAGCGGCTGGTTGTTTCAAGCAATATCCCGTGGTGGCGGTCAATCCCGACACGGTGCTTGCCCGCTTCAACCTTGTCGCTTATTTGGTATGTCCCGACATATTTGTTGTTGACGAACAAGTCAATGAACCTGGATGCAGGGCAGAAGTCCATTCCGATAAACTTCCCAAGGTCGTACGTTAGCGCGTTGCGAATCATGGTCTTGTCTCCGTGGTTGGCGAGCAATACCCAGTTTCTCGCCCGGGCGAAACCTTTGCCGAGAAGTTTGGTCTTCCCGGCAAATTTCAGCCTGTACGGCTTTTTGGGCGATTGATTCCATGTGGAGTTGCCTCGTCCTTTTACCTTCACGCCGCGGTATGTCGCCACGTTGTCGTTCTCTACCCAAGTGAGCGTGCACTCAGTGTAATGGTCTTTTGAAATCGCGGAGTCTCCGTTTTCAATGTCTATATATATTGACGGCAGATTGGTTAGTTGCGTCCTTTTGTCATTGCTGCCGCATGCGGCAATGAGGAGGCACATACCCAACTCACAGATTCGAACGGCAATGTTCCTCACCCCGGCTCAGTCTTTGTATGGTTAGAAATTTATGTTGACTCCGCCCATGACGGTCGCGCGCGGCATAGGGAAACCGGCGATAGTCTCGTATTTTTGTGCCAGCAGGTTTTCGCCCTTTGCGAAGAGGTGCGTGCTTTTGCCGACACGGTATTTGGCTGTCAGGTTAAGCAACCAGAACTCCTCTTTGTTTTCGTCGGATCCAGTCACTGTGTACAGACCGGCAATATATTGTATGCCTGCGTTTGCCGAGAATCTGCCCACGGTGTAGTTTGCACCGGCAAACAACTTGTGGGTAGGTGCCGATTCTTGTGGCTTGCTCATGTGCAGGTAGCTGTAGTTGGCGTTTATGTGCCAGTGCGGGTCGATGGCGTAACTTGCGTCGGCCTCCACACCGCTATGCTCCGTCTTGCCTGTGTTCACGTTCAGCGGACTTCCGTCCACCATCGTCGTTGTGATCAGGTTGTCCGCTTTCAGGTAGAACAGGTTTACGCCGTAGTTCAGCCTGCCCTCCAAAAGGTTTTGGCGGAATGATATTTCATAGTTCATGATTCGTTCCGGTTCGAGGTCTCTGTTGGCTGGCCGGTACATATACAGCTCGCGTATGGTGGCGTTGCGGAATCCCTTGCTTACCATGGCCTTGATTTGCGCGTTTGCAGGCAGGCGGAATGTCAGTCCTCCCTGTGGAACCCATTCATTGCCTGACACTGAGTGGTGGTCTAAGCGTATGCCCGCGTCGGCCGACATCCACGATGTGATGTCCTGGTGTATGTCCACATAGCCTGCAATGTCATTTACGCTCTTGTCTGCGATTTCTGAAACTGACCTGTCTGCCATGTTACGGTTCCACGCGTGTCCTCCGTAATGCTGGAAGTCGATGCCGAGTGTGGTACGGTTGCCGGTGAACAACTTCGCGCTTTGGTAGAGTGAGAATCCTCCCATGCGGTCGTTGTGCATATAGCGGTACGTGCGCGGTGATTCTCCAGGATGGTAGCCGTCGTTGATGTGGTGGTGTCCCCAGTTGTAGTAGGCGCGGAACGCTCCGCTGGTGTTCTCGTACTCATTGGTCACCGATATGGCTGCGGCTCCCCGTGTGATCATCATGTCGTTGTCTATATACGGATTTGACACTGTTCCCGGATTCGATGACTCAAAATAAGTCATGTTGATGTCGCCGTTCAGATTCCAGTTTTGTGTAAGGTCGTATCCTAATTTCACGAAGCCGCTGACTTGTTCGAACTCTGAATTCTTGCGGTGTCCGTCGGTCCTTCCATAGTTGGCTCCTACAATGCTTGAGAACTTGCCTGCCCTTATTCTGTTTGTAGCTGATGCCTGTACTGTCCCATAGCTGCCTCCTTGCAGTGTTATGTCTGTATTGACTCCGTTTTCCTGCATCTGTCGTGTGACGATGTTCACAACTCCTCCCATGGCGTTGCTTCCGTAAATCAAGGAAGCTGGTCCGCGAAGCACTTCTACTTTTTCCGCCAGCATTGTCTGGTAGCTGTCGGCTATCGGATGCCCGTAGAGTCCTGCGTATTGTGGAAGTCCGTCGATGAGCATAAGCATGTTCGCCATGCTTCCGATGCCTCTTATTTTGATGCCGCCGGCTGCTCCAGTGCTGACTCCGTAGCCGAGTATTCCACGTGTGGTGCTGAATAGTCCAGGCACTTGCTGCGTTAGTGTCGGCAGGATGTTGGTCTGATAGTTCTCGTTTAGCGTCTGGTGGTTGATGACAGAGATGGTCATAGGTGTATGGCGGATATCTGTTGAATACCTGCTTCCTGTGACTACCACTTCATCAAGTGGTATGCTGTCGGGAATTTCTATCGCATGTGTTTCGTAGGCGGCACCTTGTGCCAGTAGTGATAGAACTAAAATTGTTTTTTTCATAGTGCGTTTCGTTTGTTTGTTAATAATTTGTATTATGTTAGTTGTAGTTTAGTCATTTATGTCCGAGAAAGTCCTTCAGCTTATCGGTCTTCGGGTTCGTGAATATCTCGTTCGGACTGCCTTCCTCGTATATAATCCCGTCGGAGAAGAACAGCACCCTGTTGGCGGCTTCGCGTGCGAAAGCCATTTCGTGTGTCACCACTATCATTGTCATTCCCTCTAATGCCACTTCCTTCATGAGCGAAAGGACCTCACCCACCATCTTGGGGTCGAGTGCGGATGTAGGCTCGTCGAACAACATCACTTCTGGGTTCATCGCCAACGAGCGTGCTATCGCCACGCGTTGCTTTTGTCCGCCCGATAGTGAGCCTGGGTAGCTGTCGGCTTTTTCCTCTAATCCGATTCTTCGCAGCAGTTCGACCGCCCTTGATTCCGCCGCCTGTCGGCTCATTGTCTTCAGTGTGACAGGAGCGAGCATGATGTTCCGCTTGATCGTCATATTGGTGAAGAGGTTGAACTGTTGGAACACCATGCCGATCCGTTGGCGTATCCGGTTGATGTCAGCGGTCTCATTCATTATGTCGTGTCCGTCGAAGTATATGTGTCCCTTTGTCGGACGTTCCATGAGGTTCAGGCTGCGCAGGAATGTTGACTTGCCGCATCCCGACGGACCGATGATTGCCACCACCTCGCCTTTGTGTACGTTGGTCGATATGCCTCGAAGCACTTCGTGGCCGCCATACGATTTATGCAGGTCTTCCACCTTTATGATTATATCACCTTTCACTTTCTCTCAGTTTCTTTTCCAGTTTGTTGACTCCGTATGTGAGCGACATGACGATGCACAGATATATTGCGGCGACGAGCCCGAGCGGCAGCATGGCGTCGTAGGTGATGCTTCGTATGATGTCGCTGCCCTTTGTGAGGTCCACCAACCCGATGTATCCGCTTATAGAGGTCTCTTTCAACAGCGTGATGAGTTCGTTCCCGATTGCGGGCAGCACGTTTTTGAACGCTTGGGGCAGTACTACCATCCGCATTGTCTGGCTGTAACTAAGTCCGAGGCTTCTGCCTGCCTCCATCTGTCCGGTGTCGACCGACATGATTCCCGAACGGATTACTTCGGCTATGTATGCCGCCGAGTTCAGTCCGAAGGCGATGATGGCGACCAGTATCTTGTTGACATCAACTGCCGCGAACACCACATAGTATATAATGAGCAGCTGGACCATCGTCGGCGTTCCGCGCACAACGGTCAGATACACCTTGCATACGGCGTTCAGCACCTTGTGGCTGCCGCCCCCGCGTTCGTGTGTGGATCTGATGATCGCTATGCCTGTGCCGAGCAGCAGCGACAGAATGATCGCGAAGAATGTGATGACGAGTGTGTTGGCCAATCCTGTAAATATGTAGGTGTAACGCTGGTCGGTGATGAAGCACCATTTGAACCGTTCGATGAGGTTCATGCCGCTGTCGTCCGCCCTGTCGCCCGTGTTGACGACTACCACCTGTCGCACGTCTGTGTACTCGTCGCTGAACAACACGCTTTTCTTGCGCTCTTCTGTGACCGTGATTCCCGCTATTCCGGCATCTACCTTTCCTGTCTGCACGGAGGTGATGATGGCGTCGAATTCCATTTCCACTATTTCAAGCTCCTTGCCAAGCAGGTCGCAAATCGCCTGCGCTATGTCGATATCAATACCCACCACCTTTCCTCCGTCGTAATATTCGAATGGCTTGAATGTGGCGTTGGTGCCGAACTTGAGCGTGCCGCCAAGGGCGACGTTTGCCTTCTTCCGGTATACTTGTGTCTTGTGCCGCTTTATGAATCCGTCTGTAATGGAGTCTATCAGTCCTTCTCCTTTCAGTTCGCTTATCGCCCTGTTGATGTCGGCTTGCAGGCTTTTGTTATTCTTTGACACGCATATTGCGAGACCGCTCTTTCCAAAGGCCTCTGGCAGGATCTTTAATGATGGATTCTTCTCCACGAACGCTACAGCCGGTTCTTCATCGGTTATTATACAGTCCACTTTTCCTTGCAGAAGCGCCTGTATCGCATCGGCTGATTTGGTAAACCGCTCCACCCGTGTGTCGCCGCCGTAGGCTTGTTCCATGCCGCTGACCAATATGTCGCTTGTCGTACCGAGTTGAACTCCTATCTTCTTGTCTTTTACATCCTTGATGTTGTGTATTTCCTTGCCTTTGGTATGCGTCGCATCCGAATGGCATCCTGAGCAGCATGCACACAGCAGGATGGCGATCATGATTGCCGCCGTATTCTTGATTGCGTGTCGCCTGTATGTGTGTTCGTATCGTGTCATGTAGTGCCTTTGCTTGCTTCTTCTTTTTATTGCCGTCCAAACTGCCTGAACCAGTCGTATAGCCGTGTAATGCCGTCGTGGATTGATGTCGAAGGCCTGTAGCCAAAATCGTGTTGGAGCAGGGTGGTGTCGGCATACGTGCGCGTGACATCACCTGGTTGCATGTCCATCATCTTCATTCTGGCCTGCCTGCCTGTCACGTCCTCGATTGTGTGTATGAAGTCGAGTAGGCGCACGGGTTCTGAATTGCCGATATTGTATAAGCGGTATGGTATTTCATCGTCGTTGTCGGAGTGAAGCACCCGTCTGACTCCTTCCGCGATGTCATCTATGTATGTAAAGTCGCGCAGCATGTCTCCATGGTTGTATACCTGTATCTCGTCTCCATTAACAATGGCTTTCATAAACTTTATCGGAGCCATGTCTGGCCGTCCCCATGGACCGTAAACGGTGAAAAAACGTAGTCCCGTGGTCTGTATCCCATAGAGTTTGCTGTATGCATACGCCATTTCCTCGTTGCTCTTCTTCGTGGCGGCATACAGGCTCACCGGCGAGTCGGTGCGGTCGCTTTCCTTGAACGGCACGTGTGCGTTCATGCCGTACACACTGCTCGAACTGGCGTATATAAGGTGCGGAACGTCGTGATGACGGCAGCCTTCGAGTATGTTGAGGAAGCCTACGACATTCGACTGTACGTATGAGTAGGGATTCTCTATGGAGTAGCGCACTCCCGCTTGTCCGGCAAGGTTCAGCACGTGTGTGAAGTGTTCTGTGGCGAACAGGCGGTTGATATCTTCACGGTCGGTCAAATCCATTTTGACAAACTTGTATCGGGCGAGTGTGCGGCTCTGGATGGCTGTGAGTTCCGCTATTTCGTTACAGTCAATTCCGGTGTCGGACAGACGGGCGTACTTGAGGCCGGTGCTGTAATAGTCGTTGATGTTGTCGAGTCCTACAATCTCGGCTCCCTCGGCGGCAAGCACCTTTACCATTTTGTGACCTATGAAGCCTGCGGCTCCGGTTATTAGTATTTTCATGACTTTCTGTTCTTTTTATATAATATGATGTTGCGCGTGTAGGTGAAGAAGCCTACCGACTGACCGACTATCAATACGGGGTCGAGACGGAATATGCCGTAGCTGACGATGATGGAGCAGCCTATCAGGCTGATGATCCAAAACCACACGGGCAGTATCGATTCGTGCCTTCTATAGCTGTAGTACCATTGGTATATGAACCTAAGTGTGAATATCACCTGTCCTGCCGACCCCCATACGAGGAGCGCTGCCGGCACGGAGTCGTTATGGAAGAAATTGTCGACGAACGCCGGTATGTCTTGAAGCATCATTCCGATGGCGAGGAAGGGCAGGGCGGCTATGACGACGCGCACTATGAGCGGCACCTTGTGCCACACCCCCTTTATGTCCAGGTTCCAAATGTATATGTAGTACGAGATGATTTGTCCGAAGATAATTGCGAAGTCGTCCCGCAGCCAACCGTATATGAAGAGCAATATGCTGCCTGCCAGACTGCAAATCCAATATGCGTTGGGCGATACTACTTTCCGCGCCCGTTCAGAGAGTATCCACTGAATGAGCATGCGCGCCGAGAAAAATCCCTGGGCAAGAAATCCTATCGCATATACGTAGATTGACGAGACCTGCATCGGCTACTGTTGACTGAAATTGTTTTCTGAAATCTGATAGCGTATGTAGCGGCTGCGCATCCAACGATAGGCAAAGCAATCTATGAACGGACTCTTCAGGCGGTTCCATAAATGATACTTCGACACTCCCGCTACTCGTGGATAGTGACGGACGGGTATCTCCTTGAACTTTCCATCCTCAAGTTTCATAAGGGCGGGCAGGAAGCGGTGCATGCCGTTGAAGAACGGCAGTCTCTTGGCGTATGACGTCCACATCACTTTGAGCGGACAACCGGTGTCGGTAGCCGTGTCGCCTGTCATCTTGCGACGAAAGCCGTTGGCTATCTTCGACTGCAGCTTCTTGAATCCTGAGTCCTTCCGGTTTGCGCGTATTCCCGATACAAGCTGGTAGTCGCCGATATACTTCAGCAACTGGTTGAAGTCTTCGGGATTGGTCTGCAGGTCTGAATCGATGTAGCCTGTATACTTGCTTTCTATGATGTCGATTCCCGCCTTCATGGCCGTGCTGAGTCCGTGGTTCTCGTCCGAACTGATGTAGAAGGAGTCTGCGTTGCGCGAGCATATCGACTTGATCTTCTGCAGGCTGCCGTCTTTCGAACCGTCGTTGACATATAGCACGCACGTCTTTACTATTGACTTGGGCAAAAAGTCTGCCATAGCCTTCTCCACGTTGTCGAGATTGTCTTCCTCATTATAAACAGGGACTATTATCGACATGTCATAGTCTGATGTATTGTTCATTACTGTTTGTTTGTTGTTATTCTTGTTCAGCGCGCCGCCTTTCTTTTCAGCAGTGTGGCGTGTCTGACTAAATCTTTTGTATAGTGGCTTTTGCCTTTCGACAACTTGTTGTTGTCGAATGTGCCGATTTCCACCGTATCTATCTTTGCCAGTATGGTCGGCGGTAATGTGCCGCCTGCCCAGTCTTCCGAGATCATAACGCAGGGCAGTGCGCCCTCTACTGCCTTCTGGTTGGTGAAATCGAGTGGCAGGATCTTCCGGTGCGCTTCATACACGAACTCTATCCGCAGCGGCTCGTCCTCGTTGTAATAAAACGGAACGCCGTCGACCCGCTTGTCGGTCCGCACTGTGGCTATACTGTGTGCGTCGTGGTTGACAAACGTATTGCCCACTGTCTTCAAGAGTACCAGCTCTACAAGTGCGAAGAGTACCGCTATCCCTGTTATGAAGCTCATCGGACGATAGCGCAGCGTACTCCATGCGAGCCAGGCGGCTACCAGCAACAAGCAGACGGAGACAACGCATTCTGTGCCGATGCTTATTATGCCTGCCTTCACTCCGTATTTGTATGCCAGTGCCGGCACTGCAAGTACGATGAGCGTCATTATTATACCATTGCCCCGGTATAGCCACTTGCCCGCCTTGTCCATCTGCCTGCCTTGTTTGAAGTGTACTATCAGGCAGCCTACCACTATTGAACATGGCGCTAAAAGCGGCAGCAGGTAGCGTGTCTTCTTCTCGGGCATGAGCGAGAGCAAGACTAATGAGCCCAACGCCCAGGTAATGGAGAGCAGATAGTCGCGCTTCACTGTGATGTGCCGCTTCCAATATGGTACGAACAGGGCGGCGAGCATCAGAAGCGACCATGCCCCCATCTCAAGGAAGAAACGCCAATAGTAATACCATGGTCTGACATTGTGGCCTCTCCACGCGCTGGTCTCTTTATGGATTACCGCAGACACCTTTTCCTGTTCGGCGATTAGCAAGTATATGTACCACCAGCTACTGAGTGCCAGCACCATCACCGCCATTAATATGAACGCTCCCCATTTGCCTTTCATCGACGGACGCGGCAGGGCTATCATGGTTATAATGTATGGTAGGAGCAGGGCGTAGAACGACACCGGTCCCTTGCTTAGGAATGAAAGTCCCATAAACACACCTGCCAAAACGAACCTCTGCCTGTAGTGGTGTTCTTCGTACAGCGCGCGTGTTAGGTAGTAGATTGCCGCCATCATGAACGCATGGCAATAGATGTCCCAAGTGGCGGAGCGCCCCATCAGCACCAGGTTGTAGCAAGTGAGAAACACTACGGTTGTCGCTGCGGCAAGGTCTTCTCGCCGCGACATGTATCTTACGAAGAGAAAGAGGTAGACAGTCCACAAGCATCCCATGATTCCGGGAGCCGTGCGCTGCGCTCCGAGATTGTCGGGAAACCACATCTCTATCACGCCCGCCACCCATGTCGGCAATGGCGGCTTCTCCAACCGCAGCTCGCCGTTCATGGTCGGTACGAGCCAATTGCCGTCGCTCACCATCTCGCGCGCCGTGACGAGATTGCGCGACTCCATGATGTCGGTTGGAAGCGCCTCTCTGTTGACAAAGAAGGTGATCAGACAAAATATAGCCAGAAGGACGATATACCTTCGCTTTATTGTTTTTACATTCATCTGTGTCGTGTTATGGTTCTGCAAAGATAAGACCTTTTTGCGAGATAAAGACTTTATATGTCGTTTTTCTTTTGTTTATCGGAGCGATGTAAGACTGTTGTATGCAATAAAACTCCAAAATATTATGTCGACAAGCAAATTTATTGCTACCTTTGCATCTGATAGGATTATAATAATATTAATAAGGTATATATGTTTTCAGGAATTGTAGAAGAATGCGCGACTGTGGTCGCAATCCGCAAGGAGCAGGAAAATGTGCACTTCACTTTGAAATGCTCGTTTGTTGACGAACTCAAGATCGACCAAAGTGTGTCACACAACGGGGTGTGCCTCACTGTAGTGAAAATAGAAAACGGCACTTACACCGTTACCGCTATGAAGGAGACCCTTGACCGCAGCAACCTCGGCGACTTGAAGGTGGGCGATGAGGTGAACGTGGAACGCAGCATGATGATGAACGGACGACTCGACGGACATCTTGTACAGGGACACGTCGACGAGACTGCCGTCTGCACCGATGTCGTGGACGCTCAAGGTAGTTGGACTTATACGTTCAAGTATAAGTACGACAAGGAAATGGCCCAGCGTGGATATATTACTGTCGACAAGGGTTCGGTTTGTGTCAACGGAGTCAGTCTCACTGTGTGCAACCCTACACAGGATACGTTCCAGGTCAATATCATTCCTTATACTTTCGACAATACTAATTTCCATAGCATCAAGGTCGGTACGCGGGTCAACATAGAGTTCGATATCATTGGCAAGTACATAAGCCAGTACTTCGCCTTGTTTAAATAATATTTGAACGGAACAAATGAAATACATAAATGACACTGTACGCCGTCAGGATCGTCTGCTCGATGAAGGACGGGCGCGGGAACTGCTGTCTACTGCCGAGTATGGGATGCTCTCAATGGTAGATGATGACGACAAACCGTATGGAATCCCCGTCAATTTCATTTGGGACGGAGAAGATAAAATATACATCCATTGTGCTCCCGAAGGCAGGAAGCTGCGAATATTGGGCAGGCACCCTGATGTCTCTCTCTGTGTTGTTGGCCGTGTACGCCTTATGCCGAAGAACTTCTCTACCGAGTATGAGAGTGTGATTGTGTTTGGCAAGGCGCACACCGGACTGGCACCCGAAGAGCGTATGCATGCGTTGCACTTGCTTATCGACAAACTTTCTCCAGAGTACAAGGAGCTGGGCGACAAGTACGCGCATGCGAGTTTCGCGCGTACCGAGATCATCCGTATCGATGCGACTGACTATTCTGGAAAGTGCAAGCGCATGAACGTGCAAGCCCAATGAGTGGGACATTGAGCCACACCTCGTAGAGGTGTCACCATGGGAAACCCCATGTATTGGCACACGCAGTGTGACGGCACATGAGGAGAGGGAGCTATGAGATTCGTTCAGCCAAGGCTGAACGGTCAACGAAACAGCATGTCTTTGCGGTTGAAACGTGTTTCATCCATCGTTTAACCTTGGCTGGACGATAAATGAATGATACTATAATTGTATGGAAGACTAATACAAAGTCCTTACGATTGCAATACACTGCATGTATCGTGAATCTTATATTCTAATTCCCGCTGTTTTTTATGCGGCAAACAGGCAGGGCTGACGCCTTACTTTTCTTGGTGAAAACACAAGGGGCTTTCCTTGAATATTATCCACATAATACTCTTATAATAATCGAGTGGGTCTATGACTGAGTTGTCAGATGCTGAATGGCCTGCACTTGAAACTCAGCGTAGTAAGTAAT
>CAZHZH010000004.1:0-53286 GCA_964537205.1 uncultured Bacteroidaceae bacterium | reverse complement strand
ATGGAACCCCATTGCGCCCTCAAACCGTAAAAACATCTGCTCTGGAAATATAGTTATTATCATCATAACGCTAATGACCGATTTGGGTTAAAAACAAGGCTCAAAGTAGTCAACCAAAAGCGTTAAACTACAAGTTCATATATCGTCTGGCAATTGCCCAACGATTGTACGGCAATTGCCCAACGATTGTACGGCAGTTGCCCAACGATTGCGCGGCAATTGCCCAACAATGAACGGGTGGGCATTCATTAACTGAATTCGCTTCGCAGACAAGCGGCAGATGGCAAAGATACGACTTGTTATGATACATCCTCTTAACTTCTTACTTCCGCCAGCGGGTATATATAATATAATAAGGTGTAACTCCATTATCGCAGCCACACCTTATTATAACATTATCCTGTCAATCAAGACCGAATACAATTCAACTATTTCTCGTCAACAGCCTTTATCTTATCCTCAATTTCCTTTAAGTCCGCCTTGAGTTTGTCAACTTTACGATTCAACTCATCAACCAAGTTATTGCTTTTTCCCGACTTAGACAAGTTCAGGAAGCCTAAGTTGTTTTCATAAGTCTTGATTTCTTGGCGCAGGATTTCCGCTTGTCGCGACAAGCGGTCACGCACCTTGTCATCACCATCATCCTTCAAGGCATTTTTGAAACTTGCTATACGTCGTTTGGAAGCCGATTCACCGAGGAAATCATATAATCTGTCCATTTGCTCTCTCAATGCCTTAAACACTTTATCTTTTTCCTTATAAGGAACGTGTCCGATTTCGTTCCACTCAGCCTGTGCGTCTTTCAAGATCTGGCGTAGATCATCGGTCGTTGCTGGATCGATTGCCTCCAAACGAGCCACAATAGCGCGTTTTTTCTTCAAGTTCTCATTCTGCTCAGAATACTGACTTGATGAATTTGCCTTCCTCGCATCAAAGAACGTATCACAAGCGGCACGGAAGCGTTTCCACAAAGCCTCACTATGCTTTCTTGGAATGGCTCCAATAGTAGCCCATTCCTTCTGTAAAGCAATTAGCTCGTCAGTGGTATTCTTCCAATCCTGACTGTCTTTAAGGGCTTCTGCCTTCTCCACCAACGCCTGTTTTTTCTTCAGGTTTTCATTCATACTCTCACGTATGCCCTTAAAGAAAGCAGACTTCTTAGAGAAGAAGTTGTCACAAGCGGCACGGAAGCGATCATAAATCTTTTGGTTCATCTTCTGTGGGGCGAAACCAATAGTCTTCCATTTCGCTTGAAGAGCAATAATCTTATCGCTCGTAGATGTCCAATCCGCCATGGTTTTCAAAGAATCGGTATCATAACTCTCTATAATCTCGCATATCGCAGTCTTTTGATCAAGATTGTTGTTCTCCTCTTCTTTGCGTTTCTCAAAGTACTCTTGATGACGCTTGTTGATTACAGTGGATGCAGCCTTGAAGCGGTTCCAAATATCCTCGCGCAGCTCACGGCTTACAGGTCCAATCTCACGAAACTGCTGATGTAGAGTTTGTAACTGCCTAAAAGCAGAAATCACATCTTTTTCGTCCGCCAGTTTCTCCGCAGCCTCACATAAGGCGGTTTTCATCTCAAGGTTTTTCTTGAAATCATAAGCACGGAACTCATTGTTCAATTTCAGTGTATCATAGAATTTCTCCACATACGCCTGGTATTTCTTCCATAGCTCTGTCGCCTTCTCAGCGGGAACGTCCTTGATGCCATTCCATTCATTTTGAAGTTGGCGGAACTCATTATAAGACTTGTTCACCTCGTCTGGATTCTCAAGTATCGCCTTGATTCTTTCGATGATTTGCTCCTTTTTAAGATAGTTGTCCTCTTTCTGACGTTCCTGTTCCTCATGTAGCGCCGCACGCTTCTCACGTATAGAAGACATCAAGTCCTTAAATACTTGCTCATCAGGATCTAAAACTGGAGTGTATGCGTCTGGATCACCGCCTTCTTCCTGATACTTCTTGTAAGCAGCATCACTTTCAGCCTTCAGAATGCGATAAAAACGGCTTTTCAGAGCCTCTATTTCCTGACGGTTTGTATCATTGACATTTTCAGAAATCTGTTTCAGACGTTCAATAACATCCTCCTTGGTTTCCGCTACTGGCAATTCTTCTGCTTTTTCAATAGTAGGCTCAGCCTTGTCTGCGGATTCCTCAACACCTTCTGCATGTTCCACAGCCTCGTCAGACTTTCCCTCAGGAATCTCTGCCGCATCCTTTTCTACTTCCTTTTTCGCCTCGACTTGTTCTTCCGTCTCAGTAGCCGTCGTGGTAGTCTCAACAGCCTCTCGGGTCGGTTCAGCCTTAGTATTGGTCGTTTCAGTTTCTGGAACTGGTTCTACCACAGGTTCGTTATTTAATACCTCTTCCATATTGTATTTTATTTTAATTGTTAGTCCAACTTAATCAATATCTCATTTATTGTATATATATAAACCACAGACATCGGGATAGCCAATAATGAGCTGTCGAATCGATCGAGCATGCCTCCATGTCCAGGAAGTATGTGTCCAGAGTCTTTTATCCCCAATTTACGTTTCAGCTGTGATTCCACTAAGTCACCCCAAGTGCCGAATACTGAGACAACAACAGCCAGCCCTGCCCATGCAAGTCGGTTTTCGAGTTCATTGCTTGAGAAACCATAGCTCCAAAATGCGATGACTTGTGATACTACCAAAGCGGTGATAAATGACGCGACACAACCTTCCCACGATTTCTTTGGAGAAATGCGAGGGAACAACCTGTGACGTCCAAACACGCTGCCAAAAGCATACGCGGCAGAATCACCAAACCAAATGAATACAAACACCGACAGTACAAACATCGGATTATACGTGACGCCAATCATTCCCATGCCATCATTTACAGCAAATAGAGCGAGCGTATTCAACAAGGCGAAAGGCAACGCTATATACAACTGCGACATCATGGTAAAAGACCAATTCATCAGTACATTGTTTTCTTTAAAATAGAGTTCAGAAATAAACAAGTATACCAATGTAATCAAATATGGTATAAACACTTCGGAACCAGCTATGTTGGAATTGAATACAAATACGGCAGCGAACAAATATACGGAAGCGAGTGTTGTTATGACCCTGTTTATTTGGCAATCCATCTGGCTGTTCATCAATGAGCAGAACTCCCATGTGGTCAGTCCCGATATAGCCATAAACAATAGTTCAAACGACAGGGGGTGCCATAAGATGCATACGACCATAACAACCACAAACACGAGTCCTGTTATTGATCGTATTATCAATTCCTTATTAAACTTATCAATCTTCAGCATATATACTTCAATATAACATGAATGTTTCACCACCCAAAAAGTGTATTCTCATGTGGTGTGATTCCTTCTGAATTATCTTTGTCCGACTTCTTGGCGCTCCGCATTTTAGTGTGCGGAGTTTCTTTTTTATTCTCTTCCGCGCCCGCATTCACATCTGCAACGTCTCCATGATCACTTCCAAGGTCGTCCTGCTCTAATTCAGGAAGTTCAATTGGAGCAATCTCTTCCGGGTCGGCTTCTTGTTGTTTTGCAGTTTCTGATCCGTCTATCACTATCTGGCTGCCATCAGTCAAGGAAGCCTCAAAGTGAGACTCTTTGTCCGCAAGACTTATTTCAGATTCAATTTGTTCCGCCATTTCTGTTTCACGCTTTGATTCCACTACAGTTTCTTGAACAGCAGCTTCCTGAGTCACAGTTTCTTGAACCACGGCTTCATCAGATGTCTTATCCATTGTTCCTTCAGCTATCGTCGCACCATCGACCGACTCTGCCTGTTGATCCTCAAAAGTCGTGACTTTCAGTTCTTGAAAAGCCTTGACATCTTTTTCCTTCGCATTTTTTTCATCCTTAGCTTTAGGTTCAGCATTCTTTGCTTTTTCAATAACGGCCTCAATAACTTTTTTACGAATAAATTCCTCGTTCTCAGCCTCATGATTCATTGAATCGTCATCCGTCTTTGTTTCATGCTCTGAATTAGCCGCAAGTATTTCCTCGGTACGTGATATCCATGGCCGTTTCCCGAATATCCTTTCCACGTCCTCTGCATAAATCACCTCACGATCAATAAGCAGTTGGGCTAATTGGGCGTGACCGTCCTTATGCTCCTCAAGAATTTTCTTTGCACGATCGTATTGTTCCGCTATCAACTTCTTCACTTCCATGTCTATCAGTTCAGCCGTATGTTCACTATAAGGTTTGCTGAACTGATATTCTTCATTATTGTAATAGCAAAGATTCGGGAGTGATTCGCTCATGCCAGCATACGCAATCATACCGTATGAACGCTTCGTCACCTTCTCCAAATCGTTTATCGCCCCTGTTGATATACGTCCCAAACACAATTCCTCCGCAGCACGCCCACCAAGAGTCGCACAGATTTCGTCGAGCAATTCTTCCTTCGTCGTAATCTGGCGTTCTTCAGGCATGTACCATGCGGCTCCAAGAGCCTGACCGCGCGGAACGATTGTCACCTTAACCAATGGGTTAGCGTACTGGCAGAACCAACTTATTGTTGCGTGACCGGCCTCGTGTATTGCGATAGCGCGTTTTTCTGAGTCAGTCATCACTTTCGTCTTCTTCTCCAAACCTCCGATAATTCGGTCGACAGCATCGAGAAAACATTGTTTGTTAACCCACGGGCTGTTTTTTCTTGCCGCAATAAGGGCCGCCTCATTACATACATTCGCAATATCGGCACCCGAGAATCCTGGGGTTTGTCGTGCCAATGTATCCACATCGACCGTCTCGTCTATTTTTATCGGGCGCAAGTGTACATTGAATATTGCCTTTCGTTCATTCAAATCCGGTAACTCCACATGAATCTGACGGTCAAAACGCCCCGCGCGCAACAAGGCTTTGTCAAGTATGTCCGCACGGTTGGTTGCAGCCAATATGATGATTCCACTATTGGTGCCAAATCCGTCCATTTCCGTCAATAGCTGGTTGAGAGTGTTCTCGCGCTCATCATTTCCTCCCATACTTGCCTTATTGCCTCTCGCACGCCCGATGGCGTCAATTTCATCAATAAACACGATACACGGGGCTTTTTCCTTCGCCTGTTGAAACAAGTCACGTACACGGCTTGCACCCACTCCGACAAACATTTCAACAAAATCGGATCCAGACAGTGAAAAGAACGGAACATCAGCCTCGCCAGCGACAGCTTTTGCAAGTAGAGTCTTTCCCGTTCCCGGAGGTCCAATGAGCAAAGCACCTTTTGGAATTTTTCCTCCAAGTTCCGTATATTTCTTCGGGTTCTTCAAGAAGTCCACAATCTCGTGAACCTCGCGCTTCGCCTCAGTCTGGCCTGCGACATCCTTGAAGGTTATCCTGTTCTCCGAACTATTCTGTTCAAACAACTTGGCTTTTGATTTGCCGAAACTGAATATGCCGCCTTTGGCTCCGCCACCACCCATCCGATTCATTATAAAGAACCAGAACACAACCAGCAACAACAACGGACCTATCTGAATGAGCAGATTGATAAAGGTATTGTCGTCACGCTCATAACTTACTTTGCCAGAAAAAGTGCCATGCACACGCGCCGAGTCAACATGGTTCTCCAAGTTCTCCACAGATCCGAATTCCACCTCAGGGATACGTTTGGCAGAACCTGGTTTTGCCAAATCGCCATATATATATTTCTCCCCGACACTGTTAACAGCGAACTTCAATGTCAGATTATCCTTATTAATAAGTATCTCCTTCACATATCCACTATCCAGGCATGTTTCGAAGTCAGTGTACGACAATTGCTTGGATGACGTATTACCACCTTTTGACAGCAGCACGAAGGCTATACCTACGAGAAGAAGCATGTAAAGCCAATTGAGATTGAACTTTGACTTACGCATTCTTTTAGGTGAATTATCTTTATTGTTACTCATACATTAAATCAATCTAAGTTTGGGATGTCCGTGAAATCAGCATCCTCCCACAGATTATCTAAATCATAGAAATGTCTATACTCGGGAACAAATACATGGACTACTATATCTGCATAATCCATTGCTATCCACAAATTGTTGTTTTGGCCATCCACGGTCAACGGACGCAACCCCCTTTTTTCTCTCAAACAGTCGCCCACGGATCTTGCTATCGCAGACACCTGCGTCGGAGTATTACCTTCGCAAATAACCAGATAATCACAGATCGTATCTCCTATTTTCTTCAGATCAACAACCCTGATGTTCTGTCCCTTCTTATCTTGGATGCCATCCACGACAACCTTCAAGTCCCTTGTCAGTCTCTTCATTATTTAATAAACAAATTTTCGACAAAGTTAATGCAAACAAATCGAAATGCAAAATAAATTCAGATTTATTTTATTCTATTGTTTCTCATTAGGTTTTTACATACTATAAACACTGCCAAAACAGTGTAAGTATATGACATTTCATAACGCAAGCATCCTGCCAGTTGCGTTCCATCACGCCATTTGTCTGATCATGTGATACGTGGTACTACACAAAAAGAGTTTGGCACCAAGGTAAAAAAGCAGAAAAACATATTTTTTCCAGATATAATTTTGTCAGTTCAACAAAAACATCTAACTTTGCACCTGCGATTGAGGAAAAGGTTTTTCTCAACCATTGCAGACAGACATTGGGATATGGTGTAATTGGCAACACAACAGATTCTGGTCCTGTTATTTTGGGTTCGAGTCCCGATATCCCAACTTAGCGTCAACAGCAAAAGCATGGTTGACGCTTTTATTTTCTACACATTGCATCTATGTCAAATTATATAACTACATTTGCAAATCAAAAGGGAATATATACATTATGAATTCAAAACAACGGCGTCCGCTCATTCTCATATCTAACGATGACGGATATGAAGCCAAAGGCATTAATACCCTGGCTGAAATTGCGATGAAATATGGTGATGTAATTGTAGTCGCCCCCGATGGACCTCGTTCAGGAGCGGCATTGTCGGTTACTTTCAACAATATCATCACAACAAAACTGATCAAGCACCACCAAGGATTGCAAATATACTCATGCAACGGGACACCAGGCGATTGCATTAAAATGGGTATTGCAAACATGTGCCAACGGACTCCCGACCTTGTATTGGGCGGCATCAACCATGGTGACAACTCTGCCGTGAACGTGCACTACTCTGGAACCATGGGTATCGTCATTGAAGGATGCATGAAAGGTATTCCGTCAATTGGCTTCTCTTATTGCGCACATAATGTCGATGCCGACTTCACCCCTATGATTCCTTACATAGAAAGAGTCATCGCCTCGGTACTCGAGAACGGACTGCCCAAAGGAGTATGCCTCAATGTCAACGCCCCCGATGCGCCAAACTATAATGGCATAAAAGTATGTGCGATGGGGAACGGAATATGGAAAAACGAATGGAACAAGAGGACAAGCCCACGCGGGTTCGACTACTATTGGCTTGTGGGAGAATTTGAAAGTACAGATTCCGAGAATGATGAGACCGACTATGTTTACCTCCGCAAAGGATATATCACAGTTACACCGACAAAGATTGACATTACGGCATACGAGGCATTTGAATCATTAAAGGAATGTTTGGAATAGCATGAAATACTATTTAATCGCAGGCGAGGCATCAGGCGACCTTCATGCATCCAACTTGATGAAAGCATTAAAAATAGAGGATGCCAAGGCAGAGTTCAGGTTCTACGGAGGAGACTTAATGAGCAAAGTGGGAGGAACGCTCGTCAAGTCATACAAAGATCTTGCATACATGGGGTTTGTTCCCGTTCTCACCCATTTGAGAACGATCCTGTCGAACATGAGGCAATGCAAGGCGGACATTATTACATGGAATCCTGATGTCTTGATCCTAATTGACTATCCCGGCTTCAACCTTGATATTGCAAAGTATATAAAAAGACACACCAATATACCTATTTATTATTATATATCACCAAAGATATGGGCTTGGAAAGAATACAGGATAAAAAACATCCGCAGGGATATTGACGAGCTATTCTCCATTCTCCCTTTCGAGGTCGACTTCTACAAGAAATATAATTATCCTGTCAATTATGTCGGCAACCCATGTATAGACACGGTGTCGTCATTCAAGGCATCCGATTATGGACGCGAGTCGTTCGGTCATTTCGTCCATTCACTCAATTTGCCTAACAAACCCATTATCGCAATATTGGCCGGAAGCCGTCGACAAGAAGTGAAAGACAACCTACGCATAATGCTTGCCATCACTCCGAAATACAAAAAGTACCAGTTCATAATAGCGGGAGTGTCAAGTATAGGGGGAAATTATTACGACAAGTTCCTGACGGCTTCTAATAATATAAGCATTGTATTTGACAGCACCTACCGTCTGCTACAACAAGCAGAAGCGGCAATGGTGACATCCGGCACAGCCACACTTGAAACGGCATTATTCAAGGTGCCACAAGTAGTATGCTATTACACTGCATGCGGCAAACTTGTCTCATTACTGCGCAAGTTAGTACTCAAGGTCAAGTACATTTCGTTGGTGAACCTTATTGCGGGACACAATGTCGTCACCGAGTTGGTCGCCGACCAGATGAATGCCAAAAACCTGCAATCAGAACTTGATTCGATCATCGAAGGTGGATACAGACGTTCTGCAATGATCCAGGAATATGATAATGTATTGAAGATCTTGGGAGACAAAGGTGCGTCAGAAAGAACGGCACACTTAATTGTCGAAAAACTGAAAATACGGAACAAGTAAGTTTATTAATTAAGAAAACTCACAAAACGAACAATGGAATTCAAGAAGGTATACACGAAGGAAGAGGTTACGGAGCTGTATGACTGGTTCAAAGACCTCAACTATGACGGTCCGCTTGACATCGGCCATGGTCAGAAATTCCTCAACGCCAAGAGGACGATCGAAAACATCATTCTGCAGACAAAACCACAAATGAACAACCCTGCCTTTGCCGGCATGATTCATATATTGTTTGTCGCAAAGGAAGAACTTATCAAGCAGGGACTTACAGACAAGCACTGACTCGGTTCGTAAGTCTAATGAAGTCCTGCACAGACAATTGCTCGGGTCGTTTATTGAAAATCTCATCGGCAAATAGCGGCGAGTCCTTGGCCAGAATTTGCCTCATGCCGTTACGCATCATTTTCCTACGCATAGTAAAAACCGTTTTCACAATACGACGGAACAAAAGTTCGTCGCAACCTAATGTTTGTCTGTCGTTTCTTGTAAGCCGTATAACAGCACTTTTTACTTTTGGAGGCGGGTTGAACACGTATGGCTCAACGGTGAACAAGTATTCCACATTGTACCATGCCTGAACAAACACACTTAATACACCATAAGTCTTGCTGCCAGGTCCAGCCGCCATTCGTTCAGCGACTTCCTTCTGAATCATTCCAGTGCAACATGGGATAAGATCTTTGTGTTCAAGCATTTTAAAGAAAATCTGACTCGATATGTTATAAGGATAATTGCCGGTAAGGGCAAACGGCTTTCCTTGAAACACTTCATTTAAGTCCATCTTAAGGAAGTCAGCCTCCATGACACTGTTTTTGAGCATAGGGAAGTTCGCCTTAAGGTAGGCGACTGATTCACGGTCAATCTCCACCACCTTCAAATTTCTGCCCTTCCTCATCAAGAATTGGGTAAGTACTCCCATTCCAGGTCCGACTTCAAGAAGAGGAATATCAGGACACGCGTCCACGGTATCCGCAATGCGACTTGCAATGTTCATATCCGTCAGGAAATGTTGTCCTAAAAACTTCTTTGGCGTTACTTTTGAAAATTCTTCGCTCATTACTTGTCGTTATTCACTTTTATTTCATAAATTTGCAATGACAAAGGTAAGTAAAAAAAATCATTCCGCATTGAATTCAAAGAAGATTACAAAGAATATACTCAACATTTTGCTGCCTATACTGCTTGGCGGTGGCATTCTATATTGGATGTATAGAGGATTCGACTTCAACCGTGTAGCATACACATTATCGCACGGGACCAATTGGTGGTGGATGGCCTTCTCGTTGGTTTTTGGAGTTACCGCCCAAGTGTTTCGCGGACTTCGTTGGAAACTCGCACTCACTCCGCTTGGCGAGCATCCAAGTACGATGGATTGTGTTCATGCGATATTCATTTCGTATACTACAAGCTTAATAATTCCCCGATCGGGAGAGGTGGTGCGTTGCGGAGTCTTATCTAAATACGACGGCACTTCTTTCTCAAAAGCACTCGGTACTGTAGTAACCGAACGGATTATTGACTCCCTGCTACTACTGCTACTTGCCATTACCGTTTTTTTCCTACAAATCGACATGTTCCGACGTTTCTTCAACGAGACAGGCACGAATTTCAGCAGCATTGCAGACAACATTACAACAACGGGTTATATTATTGTAGCCATTTGCACTATAATTGTAATAGGCATGTTCTGGTTGCTCGTAAGGCATTTCAGCATATTCACAAAGATACACAAAGTTGTATCGAACTTGAAAGCAGGCATCTTCTCGCTAAAATACGTACGTCATAAATGGCTATTCGCAGCATACACGATAGCGATTTGGGGAAGCTACTTCCTGCATTTTTATATTACTTTTTTCTGTTTTGATTTCACATGCGGTTTGGGGCCCATGGTGGCATTGGTCGCATTTGTGGTGGGCAGCTTTGCTGTCATCGTACCTACGCCCAACGGCATGGGTTCATGGCATTTTGCAGTGAAAACAGTATTGTTATTGGCAGGCATGAAGAGTGCTACCGACGCTGAAACATTCGCACTCATCGTGCATGCAATACAAACCGCGCTAATGCCTATACTCGGCATTTATTCCGTTATAATGTTATTGCAAAAGAGTGAATTGCGTAAAAATAAAGTCATTTCAAATAATTAAAATACAAAGCTATGGATATTTTAGATTTAAAACCTCAGAATGTGTGGCGTTGCTTTAACGCACTCACACAAATTCCCCGACCATCAGGACACACTAAGGCTGTAGCGGACTTTCTCGTGGATTTTGGGAAAAAGAATTGCGACGAAGCTTTCATTGACAATGCAGGCAATGTGGTTATGCGTACCGGAGCCACCCCCGGATATGAAAACCGTGAGACAGTAATTCTTCAGGCACACATGGATATGGTACCGCAAAAGACAAAGGACAGCACACACAATTTCGAGACCGATCCAATTCAAACATGGATTGATGGTGACTGGCTTCGTGCCAAAGACACGACACTCGGAGCCGACGACGGCATGGGTGTTGCCATAGCAATGGCTATAGTAGAGGACAAATCGCTTGAACACGGTCCGATTGAAGTACTAATAACAAGAGACGAGGAAACAGGCATGTATGGTGCGTTCGACCTCTCTCCGGAGACTCTACACGGCAAATACCTGCTCAACATCGACAGTGAGACCGAAGGTGAAATAACAATCGGTTGCGCCGGCGGACTCGATGTGGTATGTACTCTTGACTACCAAGAGGCAGATGTAAACCCTGACGGACTCACCGCATACCATATTATTATAAAAGGACTTTTAGGCGGACACTCAGGTCTTGAGATCAATGAAGGCAGAGCCAACGCCAACAAACTAATGGCAAGGGTGCTTTTTGCCACCGTCAACACAGGTATTGCCCGCTTATGCAGTTGGCACGGAGGCAATATGCGTAACGCCATTCCTCGCGATGGCGAGGCGGTCGTCCTTGTACCTAATGTACACGAGCAGGAATTTAAAGATATGATTGACAAGTGTGCCGATACTTTCAACCACGAATATTGCGACATTGAAAAAGATAAAATACAAGTTATCGCCACACAATGCGAAGTTCCGTCAAAGGTCATTCCCGAGGATATTCAAGAGAATCTTATCGACGCGGTACTTGCCGCCCACGACGGAGTCCTACGTTATATTCCCACTATTCCGGAAATTGTCGAAACATCAAGCAATCTTGCGATCATTGATATTGCCAACGGTCATGCAAGCGTTCAGATCCTTGCAAGAAGCAGTCAAGACAGCATGAAGCTATACCTTTGTAACGGATTGCGCGCATGTTTCTCAATGGCGGGCATGAAAGTGGAGTTTGAGGGCGGCTATAGTGGATGGCAACCAAACACAAAGAGTCCGTTTGTCAAAGAAATGTCCGACGTGTATGAGAAAATGTATGGCACGAAGCCTAAGATACTTGTTGTACACGCAGGACTCGAATGTGGCATTATCGGTCCTAAATATCCAGAGATGGATATGGCTTCCATCGGTCCCACACTCCGCTCACCACACACACCTAACGAAAGGTGTTACATACCTTCAGTTGAAAAGTCATATAATTATGTAGTTGAAGTATTGAAGAATATTCCGACCAAAGCATAATATGCTAAACAAAGACAAGGACTTGAAACTATACTTCTCAATTAGCGAGGTAGCGGATTCCTTAGGTGTTTCAGAATCGTTACTTCGCTATTGGGAACGTGAGTTTCCGACAATACACCCACAGAAGACCAGCAGAGGCGTCAGGCAATATAAGAAAGAGGACATTCAGGCAGTCAGGGTAGTCTATCACTACGTCAAAGAGTGCGGAATGACTATTGCGGGAGCGCGCGAAGCCATAAAGCGAGCCAAAGGCAACCCTAATAAGAAGGTGGAAATTATAGACCGGCTCAAATTCGTCCGTGACCAACTTCAAGCGATCAACAGGGAGCTGAATAACATTGAATGATTTACGCGCTCCATTTAGCTCGGCCGAGCATCATTCAACAGCCCTGCAAAGACAAACATCTTCTTGTACGCATCTACTTTCTTGTCGAAAGCAAGCGGGTAGGCGCGAGAAGACGATGGCAGCCTATATAAATAAACAGGCGAGCCGGCAATTTGACGCATAAAAAGAGAAGGTACTTCAATGCAACCTCCTACTTTGGGGATTTGATCCACATGCAGACTGCGCGACAATGTCTCCGTGGCGAGTTCGCCTGTAGTCACTATCACCCTCAACTCCGGTAGTTTTAATACTAATGCCTGAACATCAGTTGGAATCACAACCTCCAAATACTTGTCTGACGCATTATTCTTCAAACGCCTGACAGCCGTAGCCGTGTCATAATACGCAATACCTGTTTGGTATAGGAATGTTTTTATATCGTCTATTCGAAATGTTTTGTCTTCTACGTCCACAAAGTGTTCCTTGTCATCAAAGAACAACTTCCCAATGATCCTCCAATGGTCATTGATGTAGTTCGGATAAAAGAAATCCATCGACCAACGTTTCTTCTGTGGAGGGAAACTTCCCATGAACAACACCTTCGCATTGGCCGGTACAAATGGTTGGAACGGATGATATTCCACTTCATTTTCCTTGGTAGTCAACATAAAGCAGTATTTTTCTTGCAAAGATAAGACTTTATTCTCAAAAATCGATTTTGACCACACCATTTAAATAAAACAGGCGGGTAGGAATATTCAACGACGGCAAGACTTGCCATATTACATAAAATTATTAACTTTGCAAATGAAACGGAACAATATAAATGGCAAGTATGAATTTTAAAGCCGCCTTATTCGATCTCGATGGCACCCTGTTCGACACCGAAGGACAATACACTATTTTTTGGGGACGCATGGCACGAAAGTATCGCCCAGATGTTTTTGACCTGGAATATAAAATAAAGGGAACGACCCTCGTACAGATATTCGCAAAGTACTTTCCCGACCCTAAGATACAGGAAGACATAGTTAACGAACTCAACGAGTGGGAAGAGAAAATGGACTACACGTTCATCCCAGGAGCGCGGGACTTCCTCTGTGATTTAAAACAACATGGGGTCAAATGTGCTGTGGTGACAAGCTCTAATACGGCAAAGATGAAAAGCGTGTCGCACCAAATGCCTGAGTTCAACTCACTATTCGACAAAGTGCTTACAGCTGAAGACTTTACTTTCTCCAAGCCAAATCCCGACTGCTATTTGAAAGGTGCCGCGGCATTGGGAGTGGCAACCAAAGAATGCGTGGTCTTCGAGGACGCGCTTACAGGACTTGCGGCAGGAATGGCGGCAGGAATATTCACTATTGGACTTTCGACATCAAATCCGGCAAGTGCCATCAAAGACAAATGCGATTACGTAATACCTGACTTTAAAAGCATGACATATAACCAGATAATTCAAATACTAAACCAACATGATTCAATTTCAATGTGATTACAACGAGGGATGCCACCCTGCGATCCTCGACGCGCTTGTAAAAACCAATATGGAACAAACCGCAGGCTATGGTGAAGACATATACTCCGAGAAAGCGCGGGAGGCGATCAAGAAAGCTATTGGCCGTTATGACGTAGACATACACTTCCTGGTTGGAGGTACTCAAACCAACGCTACCATAATATCATCCGCCCTACGTCCTTATCAAGGTGTAATTTCCCCCTCCACCGGACACATCAATGTTCATGAGACAGGAGCAGTGGAACACACGGGGCACAAAATAATTGCCCTTCCCTCTCAGAACGGAAAAATCAGCGCCACTCAAATCAGGCGGGCAATCAACGCGCAAAAAGAGGAGGACGGTCCTGAACACATGGTAGAGCCTGCCATGGTGTATATTTCATTCCCGACAGAAGTAGGCAGCGTCTATACAAAGCAGGAACTCGAAGATATCGCTGTTGTCTGCAAAAAATATGGTGTTTACCTTTTCATCGATGGAGCCCGGCTGGGCTATGGGCTATGTTCCCCTGAGTGCGATCTTACAATTCAGGACATCGCGCGCTTATCCGATGTGTTTTATATAGGCGGCACCAAAGTAGGAGCGTTATTTGGAGAAGCCGTGGTGATTGTCAACGACACGTTGAAAAAAGACTTCCGTTACAACATAAAACAAAACGGAGGGATGTTGGCAAAGGGGCGCATTCTTGGTATTCAGTTCCTCATACTTTTCACAAACAATCTGTACATGGAAATTTCCCAACATGGAATTGATATGGCGATGAAGATCAAAAAAACTCTCGCAGGATCTGGCTACAAGTTCTATTCCGACAGCCCGACAAACCAACAATTCGTTATCATGAGCAAGAAGAAATTTGACGGGCTGAAGAATGAGTTCCTTCTATCTCCTTGGACGAAAATTGACGAGGAGAATCTTGTGGTACGTATTTGTACAAGTTGGGCGACAAAGGAAGAAAATGTCGACAAACTCATTCTGCGTCTTACGGAATAGCAAGTCCTCGTTTTGTCACTTTCCAATTAATAAAACAGAGGAAGGGTTCCGTGTGTTTATCACATTTGAAACAAATGTTTGCAGATACGTTCAAACATTTTTTTTTGAATTTATAATCATCTATATTTGCAGTAAAATTTGCTACGGCAGAAATACACTAAACAAATATTAGATTTATGCACACAAGAACAATGAACATCAAAACGACATTGAAGAATGTCTGCGCTTTTGCGACATTCGCTATTGTTGGAACCCTCAGTACAGGGACGGCTAACGCGCAAACCGCGCCACAGGACCGCTATGTATTCACAGGAGCGGGAAATCCATACTTACCTCTTTGGGAACACCTGCCCGACGGAGAACCGCGAGTATTCGAGGATCCAGACAATCCTGGAAAGTATCGCGCTTATATTATTGGTTCACATGACGTACGCCTCGACAGCTATTGCGGTCCTGATGTACACGAATGGTCAGCCCCCGTTGAAGATCTAAGCCAATGGCGGGATGAAGGCAGCATCTTCAAATACAACATATCAAACCAATGGGACGTTATGTATGCTCCCGACTTGGTTGAAGTCAAAGATAAAAGCGGCAAGAAGGTTTATTACCTCTATCCTCACAGCCGCGGTTACCAAAGAGTGGGTATGGTATGCAAGGGCGAACGTCCTGACGGACCGTTCACACCAATCAACCTAAAGCCCGACGGCACTGCTACTGTTGACGGAAGCATCATAGATTTTGATCCGTCAGTATTCATAGAGAACATTAGCGACAAGAGCGATCCAGACTACAATATAGGATTCCGCGCATATTGTTTTTGGGGATTCCAGCATTCAACTGCAATGGAACTCGACCAAAACACGATGTATTCCATACGCCCTGGCACTCCCCTGCGCGACTACTTCCTACCGGCAAGTTCAAGCTACGGTGTAGTACGCGACCCTAAAGGCACAGAGTACCCGGCACTCTACAAAGGGCAGAATCCTGGTGACTTCAACTTCTTCGAAGCTTCGTCAATCCGTCAAATCGGTAATAAATACGTAATGGTGTTCTCCGGCTATTCCGGTCCAGACTACGGACTCGGAAGCACGAATTCCGCACTCCGTTACGCCTTCGGAGACTCGCCTCTTGGTCCTTGGAGAAGCGGAGGCGTACTTGTTGACTCACGTGGCATCGTACCGAATGAAGACGGAAGCCATCTCACTACCACAAACTCAGCGCACAACACACACGGAAGCCTGCAACAAATAAACGGACAATGGTATGTATTCTACCACCGTCCGCCACGCGGGTTCGGAAATGCGCGCCAGGCAATGGTCGCACCTGTGAAAATCGAATGGGACAAGAAGAAAGTTGCCGATGGTGGCATCGTAAAAATTACAGGTTACGACCCATACGCAAAAGATGAGGTTTGGACGGCCAAAGCAAGCGACGGAACTCAATACACTGGAGCGGAAGTGACCTCAGAAGGATTCCACATATTCGGACTCGACCCTTATAAGTACTACTCAGCTGGTTATGCATGCTATATGTCCGACCCAGGATGGATGCAAGACTCATGGGATGTTTGGGATAACAATATGGATCTTACAGGAATAAAGAATGGGGGAATAATAGGGTTCAAGTACTTCGGCTTTGGCGGACTCAAAAAAGACTCCAAAGGTGTAAAGGCGTTTGAAGGAGCCAAGAAGGGGAACAACACTGCGATAAACCTGTTCATCACTCCACGTACCTCAGCCGCTTTCACCATTAAGGTGATGCTCGACGGACCATACGCTAACAGCACTTGGAACGGGAAGCAAATTGCCAGAATCTCCGTACCTGCCAATTCACAGCAGGAGCCAATAAAATGCGTTGCGGATGTAGCCTCTTCGGTTGAAGGACTCAAGGGCAAGCACGCCATATATCTTGTCGTAGAAGGAAACGGGGACAAGCCATTGTTCGACATGCACGGAATCGGCTTCAGCAATAATAAAGTACAAATTAAACGCATAGTTCCTCCGACAGTGAAGATACAGGCAGGTGGGAAAACTCTGACCATACCAAACGAGCCAATCCATTCTACCGAGCAGAATGGTTACTGCGAGGCCACACATTACAAAGTGGTATACAAAGGACTGCCAAACGACAATCCACAGGTTACCGCCACTTGCAACAATCCAAACGTCAGCATAAATATTTCCAACGCAGAAGAATACCTGTCAAAAGTGGTTTGCAAATATAACGGACACGAGAAAACCTATTTCGTTGTAAAGGAAGACTCTATTGACGAAAGCTACGGTTATAAGGACACGTATAAGGACTATTTCACTATTGGTGTCGCCGTCAACATGATGAACATAACAAATCCAGAGCAAATTGAAATCATCAAGCGTAACTTCAATAGCATCACGGCTGAAAACGACATGAAGCCAGTGTCTCTGCATCCGGCAGAAGGAGTATGGAACTGGACTAATGCTGATAAAATCGCAGATTTTTGCCGTCAAAACGGAATCAAGCTGCGTGGTCACTGTCTATGCTGGCACAACCAGTTCTCCGATTGGATGTTCACCGACAAAGACGGCAAAGAAGTTAGCAAGCAAGTGTTCTACAAACGCCTGCGCGAGCATATCCATACTGTAGTAAAACGCTACAAAGACATAGTGTACGCATGGGACGTAGTAAACGAGGCAATTACCGACGGCGGTGATAATCCTTATCGTGAATCACGCCTCTACAAGCTTTGTGGTGACGAATTCATCGCAAAAGCATTCCAATATGCCCGCGAGGCTGATCCAAAGGTATTGCTCTTCTACAACGACTACAATGCGGCCGACCCTGCAAAACGCGATAAAATATACAATATGGTAAAGAAGATGAAGGCCGCAGGAGTTCCTATCGATGGAATTGGAATGCAGGGGCACTACAACATATACGGACCATCAGCCGAGGATATAGACGCGGCCATAACTAAATATGCAACAATTGTAAACCATGTACAAATGACCGAACTCGACATCCGCGTCAACCGCGAAATGGGCGGACAATTGCAGTTCTCACGCGGTGAAGGCATCAAGATTAGCGACCAGATCAAGAAAATGCAAGAAGACGCTTACGCACGTCTTTTCCAAGTATTGCGCAAGCATAAGGATGTAGTTGACAACGTGACTTTCTGGAACCTCAGCGACAGGGATTCATGGTTGGGAACAAACAATTATCCATTACCGTTCGACCAGAACTATAAGCCAAAGAAAGTCTACACCATAATACGTGACTTTCAAAAATAAATCAGGTTTATAAATCACATTTAGTGAGGGTGTGTCAAAGTCCATTTGGCACATCCTCATTATTCTTATAAGATTACCGCCCGTCTTTCATAAAAGACTTGTCATTGACGGGTAAACCTTACTGGTTTACTTAGCGTATTCCGAATAAGGAGGAAAGACAGGCATAAAAACAAAAATAGGTTATAAACTGAACCTGACTTCCATGGCTAATTCACTTGCATCATTATAATGTCCGAATGCGTTTGAAGATAGTTGACGAACTCCTTGCTGATCTCTATCTTGTTTTCTGAGTGCAACTCTATAGGACGAGTGTCATCGCTCCCGCAAATAATAAAATCGAGAGACGTGTCGCCTTTACATTTGCATGTGAGTTCGGACAATTCGTTTGCGACTTCGTAAGTTAGATCGTCAAGACGCATTGAGAGCGTCACTTTGTTGAGTAGCGTATTCTTAGCCTCTGAAAGTAATTCTACAGATGTTATGTTGAGTTCCAACAAGTTCGGATTCCATTTGAAGCGCGGTATCACCTGCGCACGAACGAATACTGGTAAATCTTGCATGAAGAGATGCCGTACGGCCATCCATTTTGCACCAAACAGTCTGAGCTGATGTGAACTCTTGAAATCCTCGATCTTTACAAAACCACAAGGAGACCCGTCCTTCGTCGTCCCTGCCTTTATCTCAGTTACGATTCCCGCGAATGTAATCTCTGAGCGGCCTCGAAGACTCGCAAGGTCGTCGAGTTCGTCCAATCGTGTGTTGCACACATTATTTATAATAACGGCGTAGTCGTCGAGCGGATGTGCTGACAAATAAATTCCCACCAGTTCGCGTTCTTTATTCAGACGCTCAATATCACTTATCTCTTGAACCTCAGTGGGGAGTGCGGGATGAACAGTTGCAATTTCGATTTCTCCAAACAATCCTCCTCTTGCCTCCGCCTTATCCGATTGGTATATATTGCCGTAGCGTATGAGCGTGTCAATAAACTCTTCTCCGTTTGCAGACTTGGAGAAGAAAGTCTCCCTGGAAAACCCGAATGAATCAAAAGCCCCGGCCCATACAAGGCACTCGACGCTTTTACGGTTGCATGCTGATGTACTAACCCTTTCAAAGAAGTCGAAAACATCTTTGTATGGTCCGTATTTCTCCCGTTCCTCGATTATTGAATTGACAGCACTTGAACCTACTCCCTTTATTGCCGCAAGTCCGAATCGGATACTGCCTGTACGGTTTACAGAGAATTTCACCTTACTTTCGTTGACATCGGGTCCGAGAATCTTGATACTCATCGACCGGCATTCGTCCATGAGTTTGCTTATTTCATTGATATCTGCCAGGCTCCTGCTCATCACCGCCGCCATCCATTGCGCTGGATAGTTGGCCTTTAGATACGCTGTTTGGAAGGCAACCCAAGAATAGCATGTGGCATGACTCTTGTTGAATGCGTAGGAGGCGAACTTTTCCCAGTCGTTCCATATTTTATCAAGAACTTTCGGGTCGTATCCGTTAGCCTTGCCTCCTTCTATGAATTTTGGCTTCATGGCATCAACAATGTCTTTTTTCTTTTTTCCCATAGCCTTACGCAGGGCGTCGGACTCACCTCGGGTGAAGTTTGCAAGCTGGCGTGATAACAGCATGACCTGCTCTTGGTACACCGTAATACCATATGTGTCTTTCAGATATTTTTCCATACATGGAATATCATATTCAATAGGCTTGCGTCCCAACTTTCTGTCGATGAAATCAGGAATATAATCCATAGGGCCTGGTCTATAAAGGGCGTTCATGGCTATTAGATCCTCAAAGACTCCTGGCTGAAGTTCCCGCAAGTACTTCTGCATTCCGGCAGATTCAAATTGGAACGTGCCTATCGTCCTGCCGTCACAGTAGAGTTGGTAAGTCGCCGGGTCGGTAATGTCGAGGTTGTCAATATCTATCTCTATTCCGAGGCTGTCACGTATGTTTGCCACGGCCTCCTTTAGTTGTGAAAGGGTTTTCAATCCGAGAAAGTCCATTTTGATAAGACCAGTCTCCTCTATTACGTGACCATCGTATTGAGTACAATTAACTCTTTCGTGCGTTTCCTTATCCTCCGCTGTACTGACAGGAACCCAATCTGTGATGTCGTCACGGCATATGATCGTACCACAGGCGTGTACACCAGTATTGCGGACATTGTTTTCCAGCATTTGGGCATATTCAATAGTGGTACGCAGGTTCTCATCAGGTGATGTAGCGGCATCGTGGACTTCCTTTACGCATTCTATTACGTTGGTGAGATTCATTTTTTTGCCATTTGGCAACTTGTCGGGAATGGCCTTGCAGATGGCGTTTACCACGTTTAGAGGCACCTTTTGTACACGCGCCACATCCTTAATGGCAAGTTTTGTCGCCATAGTTCCGTATGTAATGATGTGCGCCACTTTTTCTGCGCCATACTTATCCGTAACCCATTGGAGAACCTTGTTTCGTCCGTCATCATCGAAGTCCACATCAATATCAGGAAGTGATATACGGTCTGGGTTAAGAAAGCGTTCGAATAGGAGGTCATATTTTATTGGGTCGATTTTTGTAATTTCAAGGCAGTATGCGACAACAGAACCGGCGGCAGAGCCTCTCCCTGGACCTACCCACACGCCAAGTTGTTCTCGTGCGGCGCGGATATAGTCTTGCACAATGAGAAAGTAACCCGGGAAACCCATCGTTTTCATTATATGCAACTCAAACTTGATTTGTTGAGCCACATTAGGTGGAATCGGATCGCCATAATACTTCTTTGCGCCATCATACGCAAGCTTCGCCAGATAGTCTGCTTCAAACTTAATCCTGTATAGTTTGTCATACCCTCCGAGCTTTTGTATCTTCTTGTCCGCCTCCTCTTTGGAAAGCACGACATTGCCGTTTTCATCCTGTGTGAACTCGTCAAACAAGTCCTTTTCGGTAAGGCGGTTGCGATATTCTTCCTCTGTGCCGAATTCTTTTGGAATGTCGAAGTTCGGCATGATAGGATCGTGATTGATATTATATGTTTCTACTTTGTCGAGTACTTCCAATGTATTAGCCAGTGCCTCTGGAATGTCGGAGAAAACCTTGTTCATCTCCTCCTTGGTCTTCATCCATTCCTGTTTTGAATAAAGCAAACGTTTTGGATCGTCCAAGTCCTTGCCGGTACTCAAGCAGAGCAACCGGTCGTGAGCCTCCGCATTGTCCTCATCCACAAAGTGTACATCGTTGGTACAAACAATCTTTATGTTGTGTTTACGGGCAAGCTGGATTATACCGGCGTTTACAATTTTTTGGATCTCGTATGTTTCCCTGTTCGCACGTTGGTTTGGGTTCTTCACTTCATGACGTTGGATCTCCAAGTAATAGTCATCTCCAAAGAGGTTCTTGAACCACAAGACAGACTCCTCAGCCTTGTCCATTTTACCCGCCGTGATATATTTAGGCACCTCGCCTCCTATACAAGCGGAGCAGCATATAAGACCCTCATGGTATTTCTCGATGTCAGCATGGTCGGTGCGGGGACGTCCGTAGAAACCATCAGTCCACGCCCTGCTCACAATTTTTACAAGGTTGTGATATCCCTTTAAGTTCTTTGCCAACAAAATAAGATGCCATCCACTATAGTCTACTTTTTCCTCCTTGCGTGCTTTTCCCCTTCTTGCACAGTACACCTCGCAGCCAATAATTGGTTTGAAGTGCAAGTCTGGCTTTTTGCCGTTTACCTTGTTGACATAGTTAAAGAATTCCTTAATACCGAACATGTTACCATGGTCGGTAATGGCTATTCCCTTCATTCCGTTTGCGACGGCCTTATCAACAAGTTTTTGAATACTTGCCTGCCCGTCAAGGATTGAATATTGCGTGTGAACGTGTAAATGTACGAAATCTTCCATTGTTTAGTATGTATTCAGTTGTGAATGGTTCTACTGCCGTCGTCCTCTTCTTCAATATAAAGGCGCACAGTCTCTTCGGGTAGGAACTCCTCAATCATCTCGGGCCATTCCATAAAGCACAGTGCGTCGCTGTTTATATAGTCCTCAAAGCCGATGTCGAGAACTTCCGATGGTTTTTTTATGCGGTAGAAATCAAAGTGATATATTGTTTGTCCGTTGCCGTCAAGGTATTCATTTACAATAGCGAAAGTAGGTGAATTAATGACATCTGTAACTCCTAACGCTTCACATACGGCCTTTATGAACGTTGTCTTTCCGGCGCCCATCTTTCCATAGAAGGCGAAAATCTTATTAGTGCCCATTTCATCGATAAACTGGCGGGCGGAATCGTGTATACGTTCCACTGATTCTATCTTTATATTCATTATACCTTTAGTCCTTATGATCTGTTGCATGATTTAATATTCACTATTCCTCATCTTGTTTTGTCTTATCTTCGTCTCTTCCCTTCGAGTGTAATTAGAGGAATAAGCATTTCCTCCATGCTGACACCCCCGTGTTGGAAGGTATTTTTGTAGTAGTTCACATAGTAATTATAGTTATTGGGATACGCAAAGAAACCATCGTTAAGGGCGAAGATATAGGTTGTACTGATATTGGGCGAAGGAAGCATCACCTTGTGTGGGTCTTTCAGTTCGAAAACCTCCTTCGCATTATAACTCAGGTTCCTACCAAGCTTGTATCTTAGGTTCGTATTAGTATTCTTGTCGCCTATAACCTTTATAGGGCTATTTACCCTGATAGAGCCATGGTCAGTAGTTATTATCACCTTCGCATTGCTTTGTGAAAGCAGGTTGAACAGTTCTCTGATAGGGGAGTGGTGGAACCAAGAAGCGGTTATGCTGCGGTATGCCATCTCGTCGGAGGCGAGTTCCCGAACCATTCGTGATTCTGTACGGGCGTGCGACAACATGTCAATAAAATTAACTACGATAACATTCAAATCGTTGACCAACAGAGTATGAAACTGCTGTACAAGTTTTTCACTCTCTGAAGAGTTGTTCAATTTTGTATATGAGAAAGAATCGTGACGACGATAACGCTCAATCTGCGTCTTTATCAGAGGTGCTTCATTGAGGTTCTTTCCTTCTTCTTCATCCTCGTCAACCCACAAGTCGGGAAACATCTTTGCGATTTGGTCTGGCATGAGCCCTGCAAAAATAGCGTTGCGCGCGTACTGTGTAGCCGTTGGTAGAATGCTCAAATACAGTTCTTCGTCGAATGTGAAATCATTTGCCAGCTCACGGCTGATAACTCTCCATTGGTCATACCTGAAATTGTCGAACACTATGAGGAATACTTGCTCTTTGCTATCCAGCAGAGGAAACACCTTTTTCTTGAATATGTCAGGACTCATCAATGGGCGTGAATCCGGCGTTTTCATCCAGTCTGCGTAATTCTTCTTGATGAATTTTGCGAACCCGTTGTTGGCTTCCGACTTCTGCATCCTAAGCATGTCCGTCATATCACTATTGGTTGTGCTAAGTTCCAATTCCCAGTATACAAGTTTTCTGTATACTTCCTTCCATTCGTCAAGGCTGTATGAGTCATTTATCTGCATGCCAATCTTTCCGAAGTTTTGTCGGTAGATCGTATCTGTCACTTCAGTTTCCAAGTCTTTCTTGTGCAAATGTTTTTTGATCGTCAAATATATTTGATTCGGATTGACCGGCTTAATCAAGTAGTCGTCTATTTTAGACCCAATGGCCTGATTCATGATGTTCTCCTCCTCGCTTTTTGTCACCATGACAATTGGAATGGCACTATTAATTTCCTTAATCATCGAAAGAGTCTCCAATCCACTTAGTCCAGGCATGTTCTCATCGAGGAAGATGAGGTCGAAAGTTTGTTCGCCACACATGTCGACAGCATCGCGGCCATTGGTTGCCGTGACGACTTTGTACCCTTTCTTTTCCAGGAAAATGATGTATGCTTTCAATAGCTCGATTTCATCATCCACCCACAGTAAAGTTCCGTTGTTCATTAGAATATATAATTGTCTTCTTCTACGTCTTCGTATTCGTCTTCCTGCTTTTTGTTTTCCTCATAGAGATCATCAGGGTCTTTTATTTCCACATCAGGCTCATCGAGCAGGCTATCGTCGATTTGCAATTTGCCAACTCTGTCGAAAACCTCATCATAGAAGTCAAAGTATTCCGCATAGCTGAATCCACGTGCGATTTTAGCAAGATTGTCATCAGAGATAATAAATAATTTTAGTCCTTCCAACTTTTTCGATATTTCCTTGTTGTTGATCAGCCGATGAAGATAAATGTAAGCCTCATCGTAGTTGACGAATGTGCCGACTTTCAGCAAGCTGATGTCAGGCCCCTTCTCGATTTCCATATCGAAATTCCTCACTGTGAAATTTGAGAAATTGTATCGGGCCATCTCAAAGAGCAACTGATTGGCGTTGATGCTGTCGGTTTCGTAAGCGATGACAAATTGCCAATTAGTATTCTTTTCATCGCTGAATGTCGTATCGTTGGCAAGAGAGTCGTTGTCAAGATAACCTCTCCTACGTTCCCAAATCGATCCATTGTTCATTCGCCCGCTCGCAAGCAGTCGTCCATCCTGCATTCCCTTAACGAACAAGCCGGCAAGCTCGCTGACTGTGCTTTGTGGATAAGTGCTGACGATTTCCTTCATGGCAGACATAAACTGACTTGTCTGTCCGAGATTGAGTTTGCTCATCGCATCGAGGAACATGAAGCGCGCCCTGTTGGCTCCTTGCGGATACTGTTCTTTAGTATACGCGGCATCTTCTATTACCTTGTTGTAATCGTCTGCAACATATGCATTGTATGCGTCTTGATAGAATGAATCCTCCTGCTCCACCCCATATCGTGCCTTAAATTCGAATTGGGGATCGGCAATCAGTTTTGCGTGTTCATTGTCAGGAAACTCATTCAATAGCTTTTCCTTATAGTCGGATGCGTCGCTCGTATATCCATATCGAGAATACAGCTGGAACATGTTGTAGTATGTCTCATCCATGTGTTCGAAATCCGGGAAGTCGATGCAGATCCGTTGGAACGTGCGTTCGGCAAGCGGAAAATTGTCCATCCGGTCTTTGTAAATTATAGCAGAATTAAACAGTCCGTCAACAAGAGCGAGGTTTGAAGCCTCCATCTGCTCTTCCGTAAGTGGAATGTCTTTCAAATAATACTCTGGCCGGTGAGGGTCGTTTTCGTATTCTTGCTGCTTCCTCTGTGCTTCTATTTCCTCCTCCGAAAGTTGAACGTCATTTTCTTGAATTGAGTCGTTTGCAATTGAATCAAGGGACATTTCGCCATCCTCGCTCTCATCTCCTTCTTCATCGTTGGTTACCTCATCCGCCAAAACGGTTTTGTTGCTACGCCGCCAGTCGTCGGACAACTCCCGTTGTCCCCACTTTCTCTGGAACTCTGTCTTGCCGGCTGCAACGGCAGTCGGATTGTAGAAATACCACAGACCCGCATTTTGATTATTCGCATTGGCCTTGGCATTTTGCCCCTGAACATTACCTTGTTGCCCTTGCTGGCTTGTATTTTGTGTGGCCTTTTCGCTTTGACTTGCCTTTTTTGCTTCTTCTTTCTCTTTTTTCTTGACCTCCTCAATGATTTGCTTTATCTTCTGCATCCTTCCCAAAGAATCCATTCGGGCGAGCGTCTGCAGACTGTCTTGTAGCTCCACCGCTTGGGCATATGGAAGCAACTCTTCAAGAATCTTCGAGCGTTCGTCAATCTCATCATAATCTTCGCGGTCTTTATCAAAGAGTCCGAGAGCCCCCGAATAGCATTCTTGAGCCTTTACAAACTGCTCAGTTTCCCAATAGAGTTGACCGAGGTGCAACCACACAACACCTTTCTCTACACCGTTTCTGGTACTTTTCTCAACTCCGTCTTTGTAGGCATACAGCGCATGTAGCGTATCCCCCTGTGTGAGATAGATGTTCCCGATAGCATAGTATACTTGGTCAAGGTAATTCTTGTTCTTATCACTTCGCGCCATTCGTTTCAGCCGACTGATCATCTGCTTGGACTGTCCTTTTGACATTACTTCCGTCTGTTGTATACGGGCATTGAACTCTAACTCATAAGGTGGATTCTTGGAGTATACTTTCCGGAAAGCCTTGTATGCAAGCCGGTCCTTTCCTGTGTAATGGTAGAGTTGCCCTAATAGGAAATATAACCGTGCTTTTTCAAGCGATCCCTTTTGTTTTTTGACCGCATTTTGTATGTATGGTATTGCCTCTTCGTAATGATGCTGGCGTAATTGGCAATCTGCCAGCACAGCTGCCGCCGTTGCATTTAGCTTATTAGGGAAACTGTCGCGCTGTGCCGTACTGATAAGGTTTTCCGCCTCGAAATACCAATCCATCTCCGCATAACATTTCGCCTCAAGTACCCTCGCCCGCGCAACAATGTTTGGACGCGTAGGAAACAGACGTTGGATGTACGCATAGGTTGACGCCGCCTCGAAGTACTCACCCTTTTGAAACTGTGCGTCTCCCATCAGAAACCATGCTTTATATAGAAAAGGATTATATTCTTTTAAAGCAAGAAACGCCTTACCTTTTGGCGTCCTACGTTGGCGCGCGCTCATTTCAGGCCTTTTAGTAATACTGTGAAGCTTAATGGTCTTTTGACATTTCTCGATTGTACGGTCAAACATACCCGACCCCAACTTTTGTGTGGCGCTGTTGCCAGTGATATAAAATGGAATGATGTCCATGTAATTGTCTTTATTGCCATCACGCTGTGCTTGATAGCCCTCGATAAACGCCTGACTCCCATTGTAGTAGGTATTGTATTTGGCTTTGAGTCCTTGCACATTACGGTTCATGCTCGTATTCTTCTTTGTAGAACACGAGTATGCAGTACAGAATAGTGCCATTACTAATATGCAATCGACGATTCTTCTCATAATTCACCTATTTACAATAACGGACAGAATACCATTTTTATTTTAATGTCACAAACTGCAAATATAATAAATTACTTTCACACCATCATTATAGTTAATGAAAAATGTTCAAGTGTGATTAAGCTAATCGCAATAAATCAATAAATATATAAGGTGGAAAAATGGAAAGCTATAAATAAATATCATTTTATTATTGTCGGTTCGCAAATAATCTTGTATCTTTGCGAAAGAAATATATAATCAAGTTATTATGAATATGACCCGAAGAAATCCCCTGTTGGTTGCCGGACTTATTATCGCAAACCTGTTGTGTTCCATGTATGCCAATGCGCAGAGCGAGCTTTACCCACAACATTTTAATTTGGAACAAGTCAAATTGTTTGATGGTCCGTTTCGTGATGCGATGCTGATCAACACACACAACCTGCTTAATTACGATGCTGATCGACTGATGGCCCCATTCATACGAGAAGCCGGACTCGCAAATACTACTGACAAGACCAGCAAGTACTATAATTGGCTTTCCTCACATCCGTCGTTCACTAATTGGGGGCTTTCCGACTGGTCTTTGGAAGGGCACGTCGGCGGGCATTACCTGACGGCACTCGCCCTTACCTATGCGTCACTGTCTTCTGATGAGAGTCAAGCGGACTTAGCAGGCCAGGTGAAGTCAAGACTCGACTATTGCATAGACATACTCAAGGATTGCCAAGACGCTTTCATAGGTAATACCGAGGGTATGGAAGGATTTATCGGCGGCCAGCCAATTACACAGATATGGAAGGGTCTGTATGCCAACAATCTGACGGAGTTCAAACGCTATGGCGGATGGGTGCCTTTTTATTGTGAACATAAGGTATTGGCAGGACTTCGCGACGCTTACATTTACGCTGGTAATATGACTGCCAAGGAATTGTTCAGGGGGTTGGCAGACTGGAGTATAAACGTTGTATCAAAGCTGTCGGACTCAGACATGCAGACCATACTGGGATGGGAACATGGCGGAATGAATGAGACTTTGGCCGACGCTTATGCGATTTTTGGTGATACAAAATATTTAACCGCTGCCAAGAAATACAGTCATGCGGAGATGTTGAACGGAATGCAGACTCTCAACACCACATTTCTTGATAACCGCCATGCAAATACACAAGTCCCGAAATACATCGGTTTTGAGCGAATTTATCAAAACGATAAAACAGCAAGTACATACCGTAATGCGGCACGCATGTTTTGGCAAGACGTGGCAAATAACCGCACAGTTTGCATCGGGGGTAATTCCGTCGATGAGCATTTTCTGGCGAAAACAAATAGCGGCAGGTATATTAGCAACTTGAACGGACCAGAAACTTGCAATACCAATAACATGCTAAAGCTCTCTGAAGATCTGTTCGATGACACACACTCTGCAATTTACGCTGATTTTTATGAGAACGCGATGTACAACCATATATTAGCGACTCAAGACCCTGAAACAGGAGGATACGTTTACTTTACTACGTTACGTCCTCAAGGATATAAGATATACTCGCAAGTGAACCAAGGCATGTGGTGTTGTGTCGGAACAGGAATGGAGAACCATGGAAAGTACGGGCATTTCATTTACACCCACTCAACAGCACCTAAGACACTGTATGTAAACTTATTTACGGCAAGTCAACTGACAGATTCAGTTTATGCTGTCACACAGACCACACGATTCCCCTATGAGGAGAAGACGATGTTGACAATCGACAAGGATGGCGAATATACCATTGCAATAAGGCATCCCAATTGGGTTGGCACAGATTTTGCAATAAGTATTAATGGTGAGTCACAAACCATCTCTGTACAACAAGGTACAGCAAGCTATGTACGTTTGCAAAAGAATTGGAAACGTGGAGATACCATAGAAGTGACTCTTCCAATGAACCTGCGGATCGAGGAGTGTCCGAATATGAAAGAGTATATCGCAATAAAATATGGTCCGATACTGCTTGCGGCAAAGACTACAGACAGTGACTTGAAGAACGAATATGCGGGAGAAGGACGAATGGATCATGCTCCAGGCAGCATGGCGACCTCTTTGTCAATCGTCTCGTCTCCTCTATTGATATGCGAGCGTGATTCTGTACTTGGAAAAATCCACAAGACAGGTAATCTCACGTTTGATTTCGATGTCAGTCGGCACGATACGGACACTGGATGGCATACATTGCAATTGCAACCATTCTTTTCAACGCACCATGCACGATACATGATCTATTGGTATCAACAAACCTCAGAAGAGTTCGCTAACAGCTCGCTTGCAGCAGAAGAAGCACAAAAGCAGGCCTTTCTTGCACGCACAGTTGACTATGTGGGTACAGGCGAACAACAAAGTGAAGTGGGGCATCAAGCCGAATACTCATCAAGCTCCACATATGGAAGCTATAATGGTGAAATCTATCGAGATGTACAAAAAGGCGGCTACATACAGTACGTTTTGTCGAACACCGAACGTATATCATCAGATTTGAGCGTTATGTGCCGTTTTACAACAGCCGACGCAAACCGGACATGTACAGTATATGTTGACGGAACTTCATTAGGATCGTATACTATTCCTTCGTCGTTTACCCCGTCGGAAAACGGCTTTTTCAACTATGAGTTCCCTATACCGGATAAATTGCTGGTGAATGCTGCCGGAGAGACAAAAACAGAACTCGTATTCCGTATAGAAGCGTCTGGTACTACGCCAACACCAGGCCTGTATGAGGTTCGGTTGCTGAAGGAGTACAGCAAACAATACGGCACAAACTACAAGTTCGTTGCAAAAGACTGGGCAGTTACAGGTGATGCAGGGCGTGTGTCTCAGAGCAATATCAGTTATGACGAGGCGAATAACAGCGTGACAGTTAAAGCTAATGGGAATAATAATGTTTGCCTGAATTTCAACCAAGAGAAGTATACCATCAACATTGATGACAGATATTTTTTTATCCAGGCTTCCAATGTGAGCACAGCAGACGGGATGGCATTCCTCTGGTGGTTTAACGGTACGAATCATGGAACGAGTGTAAAGCCCACGCACAAAGAGACGCTTGGAAGTGGCGACGTAGTGTTCTATTGGGATATTACTCAAACCGGACTTGATGACAAGATTACAGGCAGGACCTATTCTTTCAGTCAAGGGAATACTATATTTGGACTCACGTCTACCACAGGCACTACCATTATAAAAAACATCGGATTCAATAGTGAAATGTCACTTCCTAACGCGATTCACAGTCTACGCGCAGGAGCCAACACACCGAAGGGCATATACGATCTGAGCGGACGCAAGTTGCAAGTTGCAGCAAAAGGCATCAACATCGTAGACGGGCGAAAAGTAATCGTTAAATGAAAGATTTAAGCGAATCTGCATTACGGCTAACAAATAAATTTCTAACTTTGTACTATATAAACGAAATAAGAAAGGAAACATTATGGAAATTACATCTAAAAATTATGATGAGTTGGTTGCACAAGGCAAACCGTTAGTATTAGACTTTTGGGCAACATGGTGCGGTCCGTGCAAGAAAATAGGTCCGCTGGTTGAAGAACTCGCATCTGAATACGAGGGAAAGGCAATCATAGGCAAGGTAAACGTAGAAGACGAGGATGAACTTGCTGCAAAGTTCGGCATACGCAACATCCCTACCGTGCTTTTTATGAAAGACGGTAAGATTGTCGAGAAGCAAGTAGGGGCATGCTCGAAGAGCGTGTTGGAAGATAAATTAAAAGCTGTTCTCTAAAACTTATGGCTGCAATTGACGACGAGTTGATGAAAGGCGCAGAAGAAGACGCTAAGGAGGTGGCCTTCATTCTGAACGAACTTCCACAAGAACTTAAAGAGAAGTTCACCGAAGAAGATATCTACTATTGTATCGATGTGATATTAGAATACTTTTCGAATATTGAATCCGATAAGGATGGATACATAGATGTCGATTTGGACGAGGTCGCACAATATATAGTGAAACAAGCGAAGAAAGACAAGATGGGTGAATACAATGCTGAGGATGTGTTTTTTATAGTCCAGGCAGAACTCGATTACAATGAGACATTAGACAAGAAGTAAGAAAACGAAAAAGGAAGAGGAAAGATGGATCCAAGTTATATGGCAGACAGCTATGGTGTGACAGGTATATCAATGTCAGCACTCTATTGGATTATATTTATAGGTATAGCATTAGTAAGCTGGCTTGTTCAAGCTAACCTGCAGAGCAAATTCAAGAAATACTCTAAGGTGCGTTCATTCAAGGGGCTGACAGGAAAGGAGACCGCCGAGATGATGCTTTCCGATTATGGCATCCACGATGTCAGAGTTCAGAGCATTACAGGAAGGTTGACCGATCACTACAACCCAGTTGACAAAACTCTCAACCTGAGCGAGGGGGTATACGATGGCAATAGTATTATGGCGGCGGCGGTCGCAGCGCATGAATGCGGTCATGCTGTTCAGCATGCCACGGCTTATGGTCCGCTGACTTTACGGTCAAAACTCGTTCCGGCAGTAAGCATCGCATCAAGATGGATGGTATGGGTGCTGCTTGGAGGAATGTTCATACTTAGCTATACGGGAAATACCACAATACTTGCCATCGGGGTGGCTCTCTATGCACTGACTACCATTTTCTCTTTTGTCACTCTTCCTGTGGAAATAGACGCGAGCCGAAGGGCTGTTAAGTGGCTCGATTCACGTGGGCTGACAGATTCAGAAACCCATGATGACGCAGTGAGCGCCTTGAAGGCCGCCGCTTATACATATGTGGTAGCCGCACTCGCCTCACTTGCGACCTTGTTCTATTACATACTAATGTTGCTTAACAACCGCAGATAGACGATGTCACAGAGCCAAGTCCAAATAGAGCAACAAGTCGAACGTCAGTTGCAGAAGTTGACACCTCAGCAACTGATGGTCGCCAAGTTGGTCGAACTTCCCGTTGTAGAACTCGAAGAACGAGTGAAGACAGAAGTTTATGATAACGTGGCTTTGGAAGAGGGTTCTGACGATGGCGAAAATGCTGAGAACCTGAATGACGAAGAACATTATGCGAACGAGGCTGAAAACAATTCGCAGGAATCTAATTTGGACGGACAATTTGACGATGACGAGATACCTGTCTACACCCCTTCTTCGAGCAGATCCACAGAAGAGGAAATTCCAATAGGCGACACTAAGTCTTTTATTGAGGATTTGAAACGTCAAATCTATGATTTTGACCTTACAGGCCGCCAACAGGAACTCGTGGAATATCTTATTGGCACACTTGATGACCGTGGTTTCATCGACAGGTCTTTGCAAGGGATTTCTGACGACCTGTTGTTCAACTTCAACATTGACGCCAGTGTAAACGAGTTGGAGGACGCCTTGCATATACTGCAGAAATTCGAACCCGCTGGAATAGGCGCAAGGAATTTAAAGGAATGCCTGACTCTGCAGATCGATAGAAAGCTGACCGAAAAGAATGACGATGCAAGCAAGTCCATACTGAATCTTGAGCGCGCCATAGTCTGTGAACACTTGGATATGGTACAGCGCAAACAAGCTGACCAGTTAGCTTCGTTGTTGAATGTTTCAAAACAAGACATCGAACACGCGTTAGACGGTATCTCCAAACTTAATCCACACCCAGGGCTGGCACTAAGTGAATCATCAGAAGACCGCGCACAAACAATAATACCAGACTTCATCATCGACACTTCCCCTGAAGGAGACATCAATATTGAACTCAACAATGGCGAAGTGCCGCAGTTGCGTGTATCCCCTGAATACGAAATGCAATTAAAGGCATATCAGAAGGCTGGGGCCAAGATGACAAAATCACAACAACAAGCGTTTGAATATACTAAGCAGAAAGTTGATGGAGCGAAAATGTTCATCGATTCTATACGCCAACGTCAACGTACTCTTTTTGTGACAATGAAGGCGATAGTGGATTTTCAACGGGAATTCATTCTGACACAGGACGAATCAACATTGAGACCAATGCGGCTTATTGACATAGCAGAAAAGACTAAACTCGACTTGTCAACAATCTCGCGAGTACGTAAGAGCAAATACGCACTGATTGACGGGCAACTTTATCCGCTTGACTTTTTCTTCCTGCGTGTACGCACAAATGCAGAAGGCGAGACTTTAGAGCATAAGGAAATTAAGCGTAAGATACAAGAACTTATCGACGCGGAAGATAAGGATCAGCCACTTTCAGATCAGAAAATAGCTGAGATGCTGAATAAGCAAAAATTGAATATCAGCAGGCGTACGATTGCAAAATATCGTAGCGAGATGGGAATACCGGCTACAACAGAAAGGCGTAATATATGAATTTGAAGTTCCTTATAAGGTTCGCAAAGGTCTATTCAGCGATTTTTTCACCATTCTATGCCCCCATGTGGGCTTTCATTTGGCTCTTCCTGTTCAGTTATCTGAGGATGGCGCCATGGTCATACAAAGTGTTTATCCTGTCGGTTGTCTTGCTGTTCACCATTCTATTGCCAATAATGGCAATTGATATGTTCCGGCGATTGAACAAGTGGACTCACTGGCAGCTAAGCAACCGCGAACACCGTCATATGCCTTATTTCATAACGATTGCCTGTTATATAGCATGTGAGATACTTTTTGTCAAGACAAACACCGCATTATTTATGCGTGGAATGATTCTTGCCACACTCGTAGCAGGTATAGCATGTGCCCTACTTAACATACAGTGGAAGGTTAGTACACACATGGCTGGTATGGGAGGACTTTTTGGTACGGTAATTTCATTCAGCTATTTGTTCTACTTCAATCCACTGATGCCAATGTGCGGCGTACTACTGCTTGCTGGTATTATGGGCACATGTCGCATGATACTTAGGCAGCATTCCCTGTCGCAAGTTATTGTTGGCTTTCTTATAGGATTTGTGTGTGCGATGGTTTTCATATTGATCGCATGGATATAGTTGTTTGGTTAACTTGAAAGAACATTATAAATAATAATAGAAAAAAAATGGATCCAGTAGTTTCAATTATCATGGGCAGTCAGTCAGACATGCCGGTAATGGAGAAAGCGTCTGCTTATCTCCAAGAGCATAATATTCCGTTTGAAATAAATGTAATGTCGGCTCACCGTAATCCGGAAGCTGTCGCTGAATTCGCCAAGAACGCAAAGGGAAGGGGCATCAAGGTCATTATAGCAGGAGCTGGCATGGCCGCCGCACTACCAGGTGTTATCGCATCGTATACCACACTACCCGTTATAGGTGTGCCTATCAAGTCTGGGGCGCTTCAAGGAATCGACGCGCTGCTCGCAATCGTACAGATGCCTCCTGGCGTGCCAGTAGCTACTATGGCTATTGATGGGGCGAAGAATGCGGCTGTGTTCGCAGAGAAGATACTGAACTTATGAGAAGAAAGACAGTTGAGGTGCAAGTGGGCGACATCCCCATGGGGGGCGATAACCCGATAAGGGTTCAATCGATGTGTACCACTTCCACAATGGATACAGAAGGCTGTATTGCACAAATTAAACGTATAGTGGATGCCGGCGGCGAATATGTTCGTCTGACTACTCAGGGCATTCGTGAAGCTGAGAACTTGAAGAACATAAAAGAAGGCTTGAGGCATGATGGATACACAGTGCCTCTGATTGCCGACGTTCATTTTAACGCGAATGTAGCTGATGTAGCGGCTCTTTATGCCGACAAAGTCAGGATCAATCCAGGCAACTATGTAGACCCCGCACGACGTTTCCTCCATCTTGAGTACACCGATAAGGAGTACGCAGACGAGATAAAAAAGATTGAGGCACGTTTTATTCCGTTTCTCAATATATGCAAGGAACACCATACGGCAATAAGGATAGGTGTAAATCATGGCTCACTATCCGATCGTATTATGAGCCGTTATGGTGATACTCCAGAAGGTATGGTAGAGAGCTGCATGGAGTTCCTGCGCATATGCGTACGCGAGAATTTCACGAATGTCGTAATTTCAATAAAGGCAAGCAATACCGTCATCATGGTGACGACAGTACGACTGCTTGTGAAGACCATGGATAAGGAGGATATGCATTTCCCTGTTCATCTTGGCGTTACAGAAGCTGGAGAAGGCGAGGACGGCCGGCTGAAGAGTGCTGTCGGCATAGGCTCATTGTTGATAGATGGAATAGGAGATACCATCCGTGTCAGTTTAAGTGAAGAGCCCGAATGCGAGATTCCTGTCGCATACGGCATACTCCAAGCGGCACGCGCCCGCATTACAAAGACCGAATATATCAGTTGCCCCGGGTGCGGCCGTACCTTATACAACCTTCAAGAGACAATTGCAAAAGTTAAGGCGGCTACAAGCAAGTTTAGCGGATTGAAGATCGCCATAATGGGATGCATTGTCAATGGTCCAGGTGAAATGGCAGATGCTGATTATGGATATGTAGGCGCAGGCGTCGGCAAGGTGAGTTTATACAAACGAAAGGAATGCGTTGAACGAAATATTCCTGAAGCTGACGCAGTAGACCATTTATTGAAATTCATCGAGAAAGATCAAAAAGGAGCCTGACTGATACGGAATCGGGCAACTGTGCGTCATGCATTAAATAATTGGGATACTTTCACCATTGATTTTTCGGAATAGGTCGAGAGCATAAACATCTGTCATTCCTGATATGAAATCCAGTACTGACATGATGCGGTCGTATGGTGCCTCAGAAGTAACGTCATATTGCGAGGACACCCTTCCCAAGAGGAGGCGGGAGTAAGATTTGTCGGGGTTCATTGAAGCCGTTATGAAAAGTTCTATAAGTGTGCTTATAATCTTATAACCGGCTAATTCTATATCCAACACGTCTTTGCTGAAGTATATTTTTTCATACGATTTCTGCTCACAGGCCTTATATGCCTCTTTAATCCGACCTTCGATGTTGTCAATAAGCGAACCTTCGAATTGTCCGTTGAGGATTTTCTCCTCGTTGTCCACAAACACTTTGACACATGCGGATTCAAGTGCGCCGATGCAACATGACCGCAGATAGACAACTTGCTCGTTAATGTCGCTGACATTCTTTAATACCTTATACATAGCGTTCTGTCGCTCTTCATCGAAATAGCTCAAGAGCAGATGGAATGTCTCATCGGTCGACAGTATCTTCAGCTTGTGCGCATCTTCAATATCCATTATCTCGTAGCAAATGTCATCAGCGGCTTCCACCAAGTATACAAGAGGATAGCGGGCAAAATGTGGTTCTGTGTTGTTGTCATTAAGTTGCAATATCCCCAGTTCGTCCGCTATTTTTTTGTATGTCTCAATCTCGCTTTGGAAAAAGCCGAACTTTTGTTTTTTCCCTGCTTGGTTCGACGGGAAGGGATATTTGACGATTGAGGCCAAGGTGGAATATGTCATAACAAAACCTCCAGGGCGACGTCCTTTAAACTGGTGTGTCAACAATCGAAAAGCATTAGCGTTGCCCTCGTAATGAGTGAGGTCCTCCCATTGATTGGCAGACATCATATCTTTGTATTTCAAACCGTCGCCTTCTGCGAAGAATGAGCCGATCGCTCTTTCCCCTGAATGTCCAAATGGTGGGTTCCCCATATCATGTGCCAAACAGGCGGCACTTACGATTGACGCACATTCCGGGAAGTGAGTATCCTGTAACTCCGGATGTTTCGCAAGCAGGCGGTGAGATGTGTCATCGCCCAATGATCTGCCTACGCTGGCAACTTCAAGGCTATGCGTCAGCCTATTGTGTACGAAGATACTGCCAGGCAGAGGAAATACTTGCGTCTTATTTTGCAAACGCCGGAATGGAGATGAAAACACCAGTCGGTCGTAATCACGATGGAATTCCGTACGATCGTCTTTCTTTTTGTAATGTATGTCCTCTTGACCTAAACGTTTGTTAGATATTAGTTGCTTCCAATTCACTGCTTTCTGATTTCTCATTGTTTACAATGCAAATCTACAAAAAAATATCGAAGGGAGTTGCAAGCATTTAAAATTTATGTCGTCTTGTGGATTATGAAGGTAGAAATCTATAAAATATAACTTCTATATGAAGATAATTTCATAAATTTGCAATGCATTTTATTAAGTGAATATCTATGGAAGTCAAGATAATCAATAAGTCACATCATCAGTTGCCTGCTTACGAAACAGTTCAGTCCGCAGGAATGGACTTACGTGCCAATTTGGATGACAAACTAATTGTCGCGCCTATGCAGCGCGTACTTGTACCGACAGGATTATACATCGCGTTGCCCGCAGGGTATGAGGCACAAGTTCGCCCTCGCAGTGGATTGGCCATTAAGAGTGGAGTAACCGTACTGAACTCACCTGGCACGATCGACGCAGATTATCGTGGGGAAATTAGAGTTATCCTTATCAATCTTTCCACAGATCCTTTTGTGATCAATGACGGAGACCGCATCGCGCAAATGATTATATCACGATATGAACAAGTCAAGTGGCATAGTGTGGATACGCTTGATGAGACAGAACGTGGTGAAGGCGGTTTCGGACACACAGGGAAATAGTTGATGATATGTGAATCTATAATATGATTAATCCGTTGGGAATGAGAATCAAGTTGCAAATATGTATATTATCTGTTCTCTGTATGTGCGTGCCAATCGAAAAGGTAAGCGCGCAAGAGAGCAAGTCCGACTTGTATCTCTATGAAGGTCACCGGCAGCTTCTTCTTGGCAACAACTCAGACGCTTTTGAATTGTTCCGGCACAGCCTCCAAATCGACCCTGCTTCAGCTTCTGCGTTGTCTGAGCTTTCTCAATTCTGGCATTTTCTCCGTAATGACAGCCTTGCAATAGAATACCTGAAGAAAGCGACAGAATATGATCCGGATAATTATTGGCTAAAAGAATCATTAGTCGACATATTAGTTAACGTTGGGAGGGAAGATGAGGCAATTGGAGTCCTTGAGAGTTTGTCCAAGCAGAATCCGGACAAGGAAGACGTTCTGGTGATGCTGGAAACATTATACAAGCAAAAACAAGACTATCCCAGCGTCATCAAGATACTTGACCAATTAGAGGTCATGGAAGGTAAGAGCGAGCAAATAAGTATGGAGAAATTCCGTATTTACGTCCAAATGAAAGATGAGGCGAATGCCTTTAAGGAGGTTAGCGAACTTGCAGACGAATATCCAAACGACTTGAGATACAGAGTGCTTATAGGCGACCTCTACGTTGACCAGGATCGCTTTGAGGACGGCTTGCGGATATATAAGGAAGTCGAGGCAGAGGATTCTGATAATATATTCCTTATGGCATCCCTGCTCAATTACTATACACGTACAGGACAGGATTCACTCTATGAGAACCAAATAGAGAAAATATGCCTCAATCCGAATTTAGAGAACGAAAACCGTGTGCGCTTTCTCAATAGTCTGGTCTTGCAGAATTTACAAGAGGGTAAGGATCCAGAGCATTTGCTGTATATATTCAAGAAAGTGCTTGAACTCCCACAAGCCGATACACAAATCGCCGAATTATGCGCCCGCTTCATGATCACTTTGAAGCAACCTGCCAGTGAAGTAAAACCCGTACTAAATCAGATGCTTGATATCGACCCTGAGAATACTTTGGCACGAAGCCAGTTGCTTGAATACGCTGTCGATGAAGGTGATACATTGGAAATAATACGCGTTTGCCATCCTATGGTCGAGCTTTCTGTGGACGATCCTATTTATTACTACTATTTGGGCATCGCTTATTATCAAGTTGACAGCACGAAGTTGGCAATAGACACCTTCAAGAAAGGCTTCACAAAAGTGAATGATGACACCAACCTGCAACTTCTCACTAATATGTATGCCCTTATGGGGGATTCGTATTACAAACTTGGCGACAGCAAGCACGCCTATGAGTGCTACGATTCTTGCTTGCTCTATCGACCGGACGAGGCGTTAGTGCTAAACAACTACGCGTATTATTTGTCTTTGGAGAACAAACAACTTGACAAGGCAGAGGAAATGAGCCGCCGCTCACTTGAAAAGGAAGGTGGCAATTACACATACCTTGATACTTATGCGTGGATTTTGTTCCAACAGAAGAAATATGCCGAGGCAAAGGTGTATATAGACAGCGTCCTTGTGCTACTTGGCGACTCAGTGTCCGCAGACGATTCGAATATCATTGAACATGCAGGTGATATATACTCAAAAAACGGATTGAAGGAAGATGCTATAAAGTTTTGGCGGCAATCTTATAATTTGGGGAATGACTCAGAGGCTATACGACGCAAACTGAAAAGGAAAAAACTGTAAAGTTGAAGAAAATGGAAAGAATATTGAGGCTGGCGGTAAGATATTGTTTGGCGATTTGCTGCGGATGTGTTATAATAACTTCGTGTAAATCTACCAAATCGTTGGAGCAAACAAATAACAATGTTGTTTCAGAGTTTGTCGCAGACCAATATATCAATATAGTCAAAGCCAACAATTCCCAACAAAAGAATCTTGTAGCCAAAGTCAAGGTGGCAGTTGAAACCGATGGAAAGTCGATGTCTACTAACGGGACATTGAGGATGAAAAAGGACGACGTCATTCAAATTTCCTTGGTCGACCCTCTTCTCGGAGCATTGGAACTTGGACGAATGGAGTTTACGAAGACACACGTCATGATTATTGACAGAATTAATAAACAATACATATATGTACCATATGGTGACGTGAGCGTTTTAAAGAGGGCGAACATCGACTTCTATACTCTGCAAAGCCTATTCTGGAATGAGGTGTTTGAACCAGGTGGAAGTACACTCAACGCCGCTGACTTCGAGATGACAAACACGACGAACGAAGTGAACCTCGTGTATAAAGACAATCTCCTAACCTACAACTTCTTCACATTGAGGCAAAGCGGACAATTAAACAAAACCCTAATAACAAACAATACAGACAAAGTCTATAAGTTTACATTTGAATACAGTGATTTCTCTGCTTTCGGAGGCGGATTGTTCCCTAAGAATATGATTATGTCTTTCACTACCGGCAAGCAAACCGCATCGCTGTCCCTGTCATTAGGCTCTATCAAGAACACATCCGACTGGGTAACACGGTCATCCGTCCCAAGTAAATACTCGAAGGCAGACCCTGAGAGAATATTTAAACAACTGGTTAAATGAGCAAGAACGCGTTTCAACATATAATATATTGCGTGGCGGTGTTACTTCTGTTGATGTCCGTTCCTTCAGAAGAATGTTTCGCCCAAAAGAGAAATACTACGACCAAAACAAGTACGTCCAAACGCAAGACGACAACTACTACCAGTAAGCGTAAAACTACTACCACACAAAAGGTAGATAAGAAGACTCAGTTGAAGAATGAACAGGCCGCCACAAAGAAAAAGAGGCAAAGTTCGCAGCAACAGGTGCAAGTTATCAATCGCAACATCAAAGCTAATCTTGACAGCGTACTTATATTGGACAATAACATAGCCCGCCAACAACGTCAGATTGACAGCTTAAACAGGGAAGTCCACTCGCTAAACGTACAGATAGATACATTAAGTGCAAGAATACTACGTTTGAACAAGGAGCTGGAGGACAAGAAGAAGAAATACGCCAAGGCAATGGTCTACTTGCAACGTCACAAGACTGTGCAACAAAAACTTTTATTTATTTTCTCCGCTGAAAACTTTGGACAGATACTCCGTCGTATGCGTTACATTAAGGAGTACTCATCTTACCAGAAAGCCCAAGGCGAGATGATAAAGCAAAAAGAGGTAGAGGTGAAGAAAATGCAGGAACAAATGGTTGCGTCAAAAGCGAAAGTCGAGGCGAACCTCGCTCTGGTAAAACGTAAGCAGCAAATGCTTGAGGCAAACAAAAAGAATTGTCAAAACAAGGTCGTGTATTTGAATAAGAACCTTGGTGTCGTACAAAATCAGATCAAGCAGTTGCAAAAGAAAGAGGCGGATTTGAGCGCACAAATCGACAGGCTGATTCAGCAAGAAATAGCCGAGGCGAAACGAAAGGCGGAGGAAGCTAAGCGAAAGGCAGAAGAGGAGGCTCGTAGGGCCGAACAAATCCGCATTGAAAAGGAAAAGAGGCTTGCCGAACTGAAAGCCCGCCAAGAAGCCGAGCTTAAAGCCAAGAAGGAGGCCGATGCAAAGGCGAAGGCCGCGGCTGATGCCGCAAGTAAGGCTGCTGCGAAAGCCGAAGCAGAACAAGCCGCAGCAAATGCGAAAGCAGTAGGTAAAGAGATTAAGACCGCCGAAAAGGAAGTTGCTGCCGCAAAGAAGGTAGAGAAGGAGGATGCGTCAAAGCCCAAGCCGATGATGGAGGCATATAAACAATCAGCGGAGGCAGAGGCCAAATTGTCTTCAAACTTTGTAAACAATAAGGGGAAACTGCCTATACCTATAACCGGCTCCTACAGCATTGTAGGGCATTATGGGACATATAATGTATCAGGATTGAAAAACGTAACTCTCGACAATAAAGGCATCGACATCAGAGGAAACGCCGACAGTATGGCACGTTCTGTGTTTAACGGGGAAGTGTCTTCTGTATTCCAATATGGTGCGTCATATATCGTCATGGTGCGTCATGGCGGGTACATATCAGTATATTCCGGACTTTCCTCCGTCTCCGTCTCCAAAGGCAGCAAAGTAAACACAAGCCAAACTTTAGGAAAGGTAGGCGCTGACGCGGAAGGACATTATACACTCCACTTCCAATTAAGGAAAGGCAGTGCCCGCTTGAATCCGGAACAATGGATCAGATAGCACAGCCCCTTATTTAATTAGGTCTGTGTATTTGATAATGGCATCTTCTATTTCTGACACCTTTATATATTCGTCAGCGGAATGTGATCTTGAAGAACTGCCCGGACCTATCTTTACAGAAGGGAAGCTCAAAAGAGCTTGATTTGACAACGTAGGCGACCCGAACGGATTCAGCCCCATTTCTTTTGCCCTGTCAATAAAAGGATGTTCAACGTCTATTCTGGAAGAGTTGAGCCTGAAGGAACGTGCGACGGCCTTCCCTTTTATGTTCTTGCTGATTTCATCGAAAAGTTCTTTGTTAGTGTAAAGTTCATTGCTTCGGACGTCAATGGTAAAGGTACATTTGTCAGGAACCACATTGTGTTGAGTCCCTGCGTTGATGATAGTGACCGTAGCCTTTACAGGCCCAAGAAGCTCCGATACCTTTTCAAATTTGTGATTCCTTATCCAATTAATATCATCTACTGCTTTATAAATAGCATTGACACCTTCATTGCGCGCGGCATGTCCCGCCACACCTTCTTCTGTTACGTCAATTACCATCAGCCCTTTTTCTGCGATGGCAGGCTGCATGTCTGTTGGTTCGCCAACAATCGCAAAGTCAATTCTTGGCATGTGGGGCAATACGCACTCTATACCGTCCTTGCCCGATACCTCCTCCTCGCACGACGCAAGATATATAAGGTTGTATCTGTCACTACCCCCCATTTCATCAATGGAAAAAAACGCCTGCATCAAACTTACGACACTTGCGCCATCGTCGTTGGTTCCCAGACCATATATGATGCCATCCTTGGTCTCTTCCGCCTCAAATGGGTTGTGTGTCCATCCATCCACAGGCTTTACGGTGTCTATATGGGCATCGAGCAGTATGTTCGGTTTCCTGTCGTTCCACGCATGACTCTTTATCCATACATTGTTTCCTGTGCGGTTTGTATTATACCCTTTCTCATTTAAGAATTTTTCTATTATATCGGCAACTTCCGCCTCGTTTCTACTGGTAGAAGGAGTTGCCACCATTCGTTTAAGAAGTTGTACAGCTTCTAATGTCTTATGTGAATATATCATGATTTCATTCTTTTTTTGTTCGCAAAATTACGAATAATTCTCCTTCCCGTATACTTATTAACTGATTATTTTCTATCTTTGTACTCAAATTATATTTTATGATAACAGTTGAACAGCTTAAAGAAGTAAAGGACCGCACAGAAGCACTTAATCATTATCTTGGCATTGATGAGAAGAAAATAGAACTTGAGGAAGAACAACTACGAACCCAGGCTCCTGACTTTTGGGACAACGCCAAGGAGGCGGAAGCCCAGATGAAGAAGGTGAAAGGCATTCAGAAATGGATAGACGGCTATAAGGAAGTCAGTGAGGCTGTTAATGAACTGGATTTAGCTTTTGACTTTTACAAAGAGAATCTTGTTACCGAGCAAGAAGTTGACGAGGATTACGCGCGCGCTTTGAAGTTGATCGAGGATTTGGAACTTCGTAACATGCTACGTGATGAGGCGGACGGTATGGACGCCGTATTGAAGATTAATGCGGGAGCAGGAGGAACAGAGGCGCAGGATTGGGCGGCAATGTTGATGCGAATGTATCAACGTTGGGCTGAGTCCCATAAATACAAGGTCAATATAAGCAATTTCCAAGATGGAGATGAGGCAGGCATCAAGACTGTGACCATGGAAATCGAAGGGGACTCTGCTTACGGGTATCTGAAGAGCGAGAATGGAGTTCACCGTTTGGTTCGTGTCTCTCCCTACAACGCACAGGGAAAGCGCATGACCAGTTTTGCAAGCGTCTTTGTTACGCCTTTGGTTGACGATTCCATTGAAGTTACTATTGACAAAAGCAAACTTTCTTGGGATACTTTCCGTTCGAGTGGCGCCGGCGGCCAGAATGTGAACAAGGTAGAAACCGGAGTGCGTCTGCGATACCAATACGTAGACCCTGATACTGGTGAGGAGGAAGAAATCCTTATCGAAAATACAGAGACACGCAAGCAATTGGAAAACAGAGAAAATGCCTTGCGATTGCTACGGTCGCAACTCTATGACCGCGCAATGAAGAAACGCCTTGAGGCAAAAGCCAAGATAGAGGCCGGCAAGAAAAAAATTGAGTGGGGAAGCCAGATACGAAGCTACGTTTTTGACGACCGCAGGGTAAAGGATCATCGAACGAACTACCAGACATCCGATGTTGCAGGAGTGATGGACGGAAAGATCGACGATTTCATAAAAGCCTACTTGATGGAATTCTCTTCATACGAGAAGTAACCAGGTTCAGGCGTGTTGGAGTTTAAATATACGATAAAGATGCATCAAGAGATTGAACGCAAGTTTTTGGTAAACGGCGATTTTAAACATCTCGCCTATAATTGCACACATATCGAACAAGGCTATTTTAAGACAGAACCCGGACGCACGGTACGAATCCGCATACGCGGTGATAAAGGCTACCTGACTATTAAGGGACCTTCGGGCAACGACGGACTTTCACGCTATGAGTTCGAAACAGAAATACCAATGGACGACGCAAAGGAAATGATGGGCTTGTGCATGCCCGGTCAAATTATCAAAAACCGCTATTTGGTGCGAAGCGGCAACCATATAGTTGAGGTCGATGAGTTCTTGGGCAACAATGAGGGACTTGTAATTGCGGAAATCGAATTAGGCAGTGAGAATGAGCGGTATGAGAAACCCCAGTTTCTGGGTGTGGAAGTAACGGGTGTGCCGTGCTATTATAATAAATATCTTGCAAAACACCCTTATTCAACATGGGAAAAATGATTAGGTATAAGTATTCCATATTAATAGCCGTTGTGATATTCATATTGAGTGTCATTCCTATTCCGGAAGTTAAGCCCTTGGAAGATGTGCCGTTGATCGACAAGTGGGTGCATTTTGTCATGTACGCGGCGTTTTCCCTGGCACTGTGGCTTGATCTGAACCACTACAAGGTTCCCTTCACATTCGACATGAGACGCCCTGACTTAAAGCCATGTCTCTATTTGGTCGCAATTCCTTCGCTCTTTGGAGGATTAATGGAAATTATACAGGCATATTGCACCACCGTACGTTCTGGTGATGTAATTGACTTCATAGCAGACGTTGTAGGTGCCCTCATCGGCACCTTGACAGGTGTAATAATTCAGTTGTTATGGCATCGGAAAAATTCAATTCAAAAATAGGCGGAATACTTGCCGCGGCAGGTTCGGCAGTAGGGCTTGGAAACATTTGGCGGTTTCCGACCGAGACAGGCAATAATGGTGGAGCCGCCTTCCTCCTTATTTATCTTGCGTGCATGCTCTTTATAGGGGTGCCAATCATGGTCTCTGAGTTCGTAATAGGACGTCACAGCCAAACAAGCGTCTCAGAGTCTTTCTATCGTATGAGCGGTGGAAGCAAAGCGTGGAAATGCATGGGACTGTTTCCCGTGGTCAGCGGATTCTTGGTGTTAAGCTATTATGCGGTAATAGCGGGATGGACTCTGTATTACGCCTTTGAAGCAGGCATTGGCGGATTCTATGGAAAGGGAACAGAGCAGATTGCGGCTGATTTCCAGGCTTTCTCTACAGATCCTGTGCAACCTGTCTTTTGGATGGTACTTATTCTGGTTATCAATTGCGCCATTGTAGCATTGGGCGTGAAGAAGGGAATAGAGCGCGCATCGAAGATCATGATGCCCTTGCTGTTCATATTTATACTCATACTCGTGGTGTTTTCACTGACACTGCCAGGAGCAAAAGACGGACTGACATTCTTTTTTAAGCCTGATTTCTCAAAAGTTACAGGGGCGACCGTGCTGAGTGCGTTAGGGCAGGCATTCTTCTCGCTGAGTGTTGGTATTTGTTGCTTGTGCACATACGCATGTTACTTTAAAAAGGATGTACACTTGATGAAAGACGGCATCAGTGTCGCCACAATCGACTCCTTGGTCGCAATATTCGCAGGACTAATAATATTTCCAGCCGTATTCTCTATTTCTGGACTTACACCCACACAGGGACCATCACTCGTCTTCGTGACATTGCCTAACGTATTCCAACAGGCGTTCGGAGACCTGCCAGTTGTGGCATACTGCTTCTCTTTGATCTTTTATCTACTTCTTGTTGTGGCAGCGTTGACATCGAGCATCTCGATGCTGGAGATGACCGTTTCATATTTTCATGAGCAACTGCATGTGGGACGTGTCGCCGCAGCGTCATGGTGTACAGTAGTATGTATCCTGCTTGGAACTTTGTGCGCGCTTTCATTCGGCATCCTTGGCGATACGACGGTGTTAGGACTAAACTTCTTCGACTTATTTGACTTCATAGTAGCCAAGTTGCTCATGCCAATAGGAGGTATGCTGATTTGCATATTCTTGGGTTGGGTTGTTGACGAGAAGGTCCTCCGTTCCGAAATAACAAATGGCGGAACCCTGCGCGCCCCATATTATCCGGTATACCGTTTCATAGTGCGATATCTCGCACCGATTGCCATCGCTCTGATATTCCTTAATGAGTTGTTCGGGCTGTGATTATCAGTATTGCAATCTCAGAGTTGCAAAACCACAAGTATAACATAAAATCGACTAATTAATGTTAAGATTTAGAAGGCGTAAGCTTCTGCTAATAAATAAATGATTATCTTTGTGTGAAGTTTTTAGGGACGCTAAAGCACTTTGGTAAAAGGAAAATATACAGCATATTATTATTCACATATAAATTAAAAGGATTATGGCAAAATTAGATTTGACTAAGTATGGGATAACAGGCTCAACAGTAATTGCCTACAACCCGTCTTATGAAGAGCTTTACGAGGCTGAGACCGACCCAAGCCTTACAGGTTATGAGAAGGGACAGGTTACAGAGCTTGGCGCAGTAAACGTTATGACCGGTATCTTCACCGGACGTTCTCCTAAGGATAAGTATATTGTCGACAACGACGAGAGTCACGATAATGTATGGTGGACATCAGAAAGCTATAAGAACGACAACCACCCTATGTCAGAAGAAGTTTGGGAAAAGGTTAAAGATCTTGCGAAGAAAGAGCTCTCCAACAAAAATCTTTATGTTGTTGACGCTTTCTGCGGTGCTAACAAGGCAACTCGTCTCGCCGTACGCTTTATCGTCGAAGTAGCATGGCAGGCCCATTTCGTAAAGAACATGTTCATACGCCCGACAGAAGAGGAACTTGAGAACTTTGAGCCAAACTTCGTTATTTACAATGCATCAAAGGCAAAGGTAGAGAATTACAAAGAACTTGGACTCAATTCAGAAACTTGCGTTGCGTTCAACACAAAGAGCCGCGAACAAGTTATCATCAACACTTGGTATGGCGGTGAGATGAAAAAGGGTATGTTCTCAATGCAGAACTATTATCTTCCACTCAAGGGCATTGCCTCTATGCACTGCTCCGCGAACTGCGATATGGAAGGAAAGAATACCGCTATCTTCTTTGGACTTTCAGGAACAGGTAAGACTACCCTCTCTACCGACCCTAAGCGTCGCTTGATTGGTGATGATGAACACGGATGGGACGATGAAGGCGTATTCAACCTTGAAGGAGGTTGCTATGCAAAGGTCATCAACCTTTCAAAGGAAAACGAGCCAGACATTTATGGAGCTATCAAACGTAACGCTCTGCTTGAGAATGTAACCGTTGACGCAAATGGTAAAATCGACTTTAACGACAAGTCGGTTACAGAGAACACTCGTGTATCTTACCCAATTTACCACATTAAGAACATACAACCAGGTTCAAGCGCACCTGCTGCCAAGAATGTGATCTTCCTTTCAGCAGACGCATTCGGAGTACTGCCTCCTGTATCAATCTTGACTCCTGAACAAACTCAATATTACTTCCTTTCTGGATTTACAGCTAAGCTCGCAGGTACAGAACGTGGTATAACAGAGCCTACTCCTACATTCTCCGCATGTTTCGGACAGGCATTCCTTGAACTCCACCCGACTAAGTATGCTGCAGAACTCGTTAAGAAAATGAAGAAGAGTGGAGCTAAGGCTTATCTTGTAAATACAGGTTGGAATGGTACAGGCAAGCGTATTTCTATACCAGATACACGTGGTATTATTGACGCTATCCTTGATGGTTCTATTCTTAAGGCCGAGACTAAGAAGATTCCAATCTTCGACTTCGAAGTTCCTACATCTCTGCCTAAGGTTAATCCTGCCATCCTCGATCCTCGTGACACTTACGCTGATCCAGCTCAATGGGATGAGAAGGCCAAAGACCTCGCCAACCGCTTCATTAAGAACTTCGTTAAATACGAGAACAACGAAGCAGGTAAGGCTCTTGTAGCTGCAGGTCCACACCTCTAATGCGCTGTTATAGAGAATTATCATACATAATGAAAGGATGTGTCAATTGCGGCACATCCTTTTTTGTTTGCCAAACATGAACGTAACAGATTGTATCAATCCGACGGCTATTGCATAATCAATATACGTCCGCCAAGCACTTGCCCGATTATTCAGGGTCTTTATACCAATCCTTATACATGATATAGTGTTTGGCTATACCCTGGTTAAGCTCCTTTGCTTGTTCGGGATCCACCTTCTTTATAAACTTGGCCGGAACGCCACCCCAGAGTTCTCCATCGCCGACATGTGTGTTTTTTAGGACTAACGCACCCGCCGCCACAATTGCGCCTTCACCAATGACCGCGTCATCAAGCACAGTCGCCCCCATGCCTATAAGGGCGCAGTCTCTCACCTTGCAGCCATGAAGCGTCACATTGTGTCCTATCGTTACATCGTCACCTATTTCAATGGCCGCCTTTTGGTACAATGTGTGCAAGCAACTGCCATCCTGAATATTCACCCTGTTGCCTATCCTAATGTAGTTTACGTCACCCCGTATTACCGCGTTGAACCACACCGTGCATTGATCACCCAATGTCACGTCACCAACAAGAGTGGCGTTTTCCGAGAAGTAACAGCCATTCCCCCATTTGGGTGTATGTCCGCACACCGTTTTAATTAGTGCCATACTTTATATTTTCAAATATTTTGTTATAACATTTCTCCGTCGCCCCTGCATTCCCGTAGATATATTGGCTTGCCGCCTTTCCTGCGGCCTTCACCTCTTCCGGGTTGCTGACAAACCGGTCTGCCACTTTCTTGAATGAATCTGAATCAGTAAACTCGAATGCGCCCTTACATTGCAACAGGGCCTGTGCTTCTTGAAATTTCTTGTTGTTCGGACCGATTAGCACTGGTATGCCGTAGACAGCCGCCTCGGGCACGTTGTGAATGCCTGCTCCAAACCCGCCTCCGACCAATGCGAAATCCCCATATCTATAGATTGACGATAGTTTGCCAAAACAGTCTACAATCAGTACCTCTGCTTCACGCAACACTTCATCTGGTACGCTCTGAGTGCCATCTTCTGATGTAACATCAGAATAAAAAATCACTTTGCGATCCGAAAGCATCGAACGAAGCTCGCTCAAGTGATGTCCTGTAATTTTGTGTGGAGCAATAATCAGTTTCCAATCCGTATGGTTCTGAAAATAAGGTATGTATATTTCTTCATCAGGTTGCCAACTGCTGCCCGCTATAAACGTATGTTGCCCGTTCACGAAAGTTTTCACTACAGGCAAGTTTGCGGATTTCTGCTTGATTTTTATCACACGGTCGAAGCGTGTGTCACCAACGACCATCACATTGTTGATTCCATGATCTGCCAGCAAGTTCTTTGATTGCTCGTTCTGTACAAAGAAATAGTCGAACTGACGCAAGGGTGTCATTGTGCCGTACCATTTGAAAAAATATTGGTTCTCACGGAATATGCTACTTACGCTATACAGCTTGACACCGCGTTTGTGAGCGCGTTTTAAATAGTTCGCCCAAAATTCGTACTTGATGAAAATACCTATCTCAGGATGAGCCAACTTAATAAAACTCGCCGCATTGTCGGGCGTGTCGAACGGCAGGTAACAAACCACGTCCGCACCCTCATAGTCTTTTCTGACCTCGTAGCCTGATGGCGAAAAGAAGGTAAGCAATATCTTGTATTGTGGAAGGTTCTGCCTTACCATTTCCATTAGCAGTCTGCCTTGTTCAAATTCTCCTAACGAGGCGCAATGAAACCAAACGACTCTGTCATTTTTTTTGATTGACCGATAGAGTTTCAGCAACGTCTGTGCTTGACCTTTTACTTGGTGACGTATTTTCTTTACGAACAAGGTCGAGAATATCGCCCCGATCGTAAAAATAAACATACCTAAGCTATATAACATTTCTGTTGTGTGTTAATGCAATTCTAATTCGTTATTCAGTAGCGTTATCCTAATGTTTCCACCGCCTTTTTGAGGCGTTTTATAGTCTCGGCCTTTCCAAGAAAAGCCGACAGTTCATACATGTCGGGGCCTTGCCCTGTTCCCACCAATGCCACACGCCATGCGTTCCAAGGCCGTATGCCGCTTTGTTCTGCCCATTCTTCCACTTTCTCCTTTTGCGCGCTTGCCGTGAAGTCGTCGATTTGCTCCAACACAGATATAAGCTGCCGCATATTGTCCGCTGTTCCCTCAGTCCAATTCTTTCCTACGAACTTATCCGCGCGGTCATAAGATTTCGGAGCGATGAAGAAGAATTTGCATAGCGGCCATAAGTCTTTCACAAAACTTACGTTGCGTTTTTTCTTGTTGCCCGCCTTGTCGGTGTATTCAATTACCTTTGATCTCATCAACTCCACCACTTGCGCTTCTCTTTCAGGTGTCGATTCTATGCCATTTGCCTTTAGTATCTTGTCAAATTCCGGAACCCATTGCATTGGAGTGAGGCGCATCAAATATTGATGGTTGAACCAAACAGCCTTCACGTAGTCGAACCGCGCTCCTGATTTGCTGCATTTTGACAAGTCGAACAACTGTATCATCTCATCTATCGACATGATTTCCTTGTCGTTGCCAGGATTCCATCCCAACAGTGCAAGGAAGTTGATTACAGCTTCCGGCAAATAGCCCTGTTCCCTGTACCCGCTTGACACCTCTCCGGATTTAGGATCATGCCATTCAAGCGGAAAGACAGGAAATCCCAGTTTGTCACCGTCTCTCTTCGAGAGCTTCCCATTGCCTACAGGCTTCAACAACAGGGGCAAGTGTGCGAATCGAGGCATGGAGTCAGTCCAACCGAATGCCTTGTAAAGCATTACATGGAGCGGTGCGCTTGGCAGCCACTCCTCGCCTCTGATGACGTGGGTCACTTCCATCAGGTGGTCGTCCACGATGTTGGCAAGATGGTATGTCGGCAGTTCGTCTGAACTTTTGTAAAGCACCTTGTCATCCAAAATGGAAGAGTTGATGCATACGTCGCCGCGTATAATATCGTCAACGTGAATGTCCTCGCCTGGTTCGATTTTGAACCTGACAACATATTGGGTACCCGCGCTAATGAGCTCGTCTACTTCTGCGGCACTAAGAGTCAGAGAATTGCGCATCATGTTCCGTGTGCTTGCGTCGTATTGGAAGTTCGGAATTTCAGCGCGTTTCTTTTCCAATTCCTCTGGAGTGTCGAATGCGATATAAGCTTTGCCCGAGTCTATCAGCTCACGTACATATTTCTTGTATATTTCACGTCGTTCCGACTGACGATATGGTCCGTGGCTGCCTCCGTATGAAACACCTTCATCGAATTTGATTCCCAACCATTTGAACGACTCTATTATGTATTCTTCAGCACCTGGCACGAAACGCGAGCTGTCGGTGTCTTCGATTCTGAAAATCAAATCACCACCTTGTTGTTTCGCAAACAGGTAATTGTATAAGGCAGTGCGAACGCCACCGATATGTAAAGGTCCCGTTGGACTTGGCGCAAAACGAACTCTTACTTTTTTTCCCGACATAACATTTATATATTAGTAGTATATTCTTAACATGCAAAGATAGCGAAAAAACTCTATTCAGCCATGAGTCATCGGCCATAATCGTAGTTTCCTGACACGCCACACCGCTTTTTGCCCTTACTTTTCCGTTAGGACGCAACATCCGGCGATTCCATTATACACAATTATATTTATAGCCTAAAACCATAGAACGCTCGAATGCGAAACTTGGAGCGGCGGACATACAGACGGTTTTCATCGCCGATACCTGAATAGTTGAATAGCATTGAAACGCCAAGGAACCTGTTTTGCCACGAATATACGGCGGCACTGCGGCCTGTGATTATCACACTTGGGAATTTGTAGTGGAGATCCACTCGCTCGTTGTCATCGGAAATGTGGGAATGCACGAAAATGTTGAATGTCGGCAATGCGGAGATGTGTAACAACCATCGCCTGTCTATCACGAAATTGTAGCCATATCCCGCACCAACACCCAATTCCATGATTCTGAGTTTCACTTTACCCACGTTGATTGCGTTGACCGCGTCAATGTCGGTGTTTTGACCGTCAAAACTCAAACCTGCCATAAAACTCCCCGCGCTTCTTCGTTGTATGTAACTTTGGCTGAATGCCGCCGGAATGGAGAACTTGCGTCCATTAAAGGCATAATACATATTAATGTTCAACGCCTGTTGGCTTATCATTCCCTTGTTGACAGGCACTCTCTCTCCGTCCATCGACACGTGTCCCTTGTAGGTCTTTGACATCAGCATTGTAACGTCGAATCCGAACCGATTCCCATAAGATGTGAGGTTAAATTCGTTGTCCTTACTCTTGCCGGCGAGTTTTGCAGGGTTGATGGCAAGTCCGAGAGTTATTCCGCGGTATGTTACAGCCGCGCTGATTGTCGCGCGATAATCCGATTCCACACGTGCGTTGAACAGCATGCCGTCTTTCCTCCCCCTCGTTTCAATAGTTGAGCCGGACGTGTTCTCGCGGAATTTGATTGTCCAGCGTCCTGGCGGACGGTGTATGTAAAGTGTGTCGTATGTCACTTTGCCATACTTCTCCGCAAGTAATGAGTCACCATGGTGCAAAGCATGATCATAATGATAAAGGCGGTTATGGAGCCGTTGATATTGTTTCTTACTAATCCGTCCCTTGTCAAGCCGTTTGCCAAGAATGCTGTCACCCCACAGCAACAGCCCGTTATCATTGGCGGCTCTGTGCATGTCTGGGTTGAGGGTGTCGGCATTTTGTTTTCCTTGATATGCCGATGTATGCCGTGAGAACTGGGTACTGTCGTTTTGTGCTATGGTTGACAAACTCAATTGGAACAGCACTATGGTGAATAGAAAAATCCTTATGTTCATTGCACTTGCAAAGTTAATGAAAATAGTTGAGAATA
>CAZHZH010000003.1:4867-54471 GCA_964537205.1 uncultured Bacteroidaceae bacterium | reverse complement strand
AAAGGCTCTTGACAACCTCAAGACCGCCCGCAAGACTCTTGATAAGTAACAGCGGATAATCGCTAAACATAGAAAAGGCGGAACTTCTTTATAGAAGCATCCGCCTTTTCTATGTGTCCGCCCGTGTCCGCCCTGCATGGCATGTTCTAACGGGCGCAAGTCCTTATTTTCTCTTGCGTTTATTGTAGTCCAGCTTCGTTTTGTTTCTTTGTCTGTCAGCCAGCTTGTCCTTATACCAAAAGAAATATTGGTTTTGCTCTTTCTTCTCCTGAGGAGTCTTGGCAGAATACACCTTTTCCAATGTGTAAGGATGATAACCGGTGTACCACATTTCCGTGCTTACGGTCATCGGAGTAGGAGTGAAGTCCTGCACCTGCTCAAGCTTGTAGCCCATCTTTCTCGTTATCTCAGCCAACTGTTGCATATCCTTATTGGTGCATCCTGGATGGCTGCTAATAAAATAAGGTATAAGTTGCTGGTTGAGGTGCGCCTTGCGGTTCACACGGTCGAATATCTCCTTGAAGTCGAAAAAGAGTTGGAACGACGGCTTCCTCATGAGCCGCAACACATTATCGCTTGTGTGTTCGGGCGCGACCTTAAGGCGTCCGCTGACATGGCGCACGATAAGTTCTTCAGCATATCTCCGGTTGACTTGGTTGACGGCGTCATCGTGAGTGTCGTGCAGAATCAAGTCGTACCGAATGCCGCTGCCGATGAAACTCTTCTTGATCTCCTTCAGTGAGTCGACCGCATGATAAATATCTAATAAGGCTGTATGGTCGGTGTTGAGGTTCTTGCAAATATTAGGATTGATGCATGAAGGCCGTTTGCATTTCTTGCATAAGTTGATGTCCTTTCCATGCATGCCATACATGTTGGCACTCGGACCGCCCAAGTCGCTTATGTAACCTTTGAACCCTGGCATTCTGACGACCTGACGTACCTCCTTTAATATGCTTTCCTTGCTGCGGCTTGAGATGAATTTCCCTTGGTGGGCGGAAATAGTGCAGAACGCACAACCGCCGAAACATCCACGGTGCATGTTCACCGAGAACTTAATCATGTCGTATGCGGGAATGCGCTTGCCCTTGTATTTGGGATGAGGCAGCCTTGTGTATGGCAAATCAAAAGAAGCGTCGATTTCCTCCTGGGTCATAGGAGGGTAGGGCGGGTTGACGACAACGTAGTGTCCGTCAACCTCCTGTATCAACCGCTGGGCATGGTATTTGTTCGACTCCTCCTCAATGTGTCTGAAGTTTTCCGCCTGGCACTTTTTGTCTTTCAGACATTGTTCATGACTGTAGAGCACAATATCCTTGTCTGTGATTTTCACCTCATGTTTATCCATCAGCATAGCCGTTTGCGGCTGAGGGTGGCGAAGCACAAGGTTGCGGAAAGTATGCGAGTCGATAGCCTCACCCCCGTATGCGGCAAGTTCCTCACCCAACAGTCTGACGAGGCTTTTAGTAGAGTTTTCGCCCATCCCGTACGACAACAGGTCGGCTCCGCTGTCGCAAAGTATGCTCTTTCTCAATTTGTCCTGCCAGTAGTCGTAGTGAGTCAGCCGTCGTAGCGAAGCCTCTATGCCTCCGATTACCACGGGAACCTCTGGGTATAATTGTTTTAGGATTTTTGTGTACACAATGGTAGGATATTCGGGACGCTTGTCGTGTCTGCCGTCAGGGCTGTAGGCGTCCTCCGACCGCAATCGTTTCGCCGCGGTATATTTATTGACCATCGAGTCCATGCAGCCGGGAGAAATACCAAAGAACAAGCGTGGCCTGCCAAGTTTTGTGAAGTCGCGATAGTCTCCGTGCCAATCGGGCTGTGGCACGACGGCGACTCTCAGTCCTTCCGCCTCAATGATCCTGCCAATTACCGCCACGCCAAAAGACGGATGGTCGACGTATGCGTCGCCCGAGAAAAGTATTACATCCAATTGGTCCCAGCCCCTCAATTCCACTTCCTTTTTCGTGGTAGGCAGAAAAGCCGATATGTCGGGATATTTGAAAGAATCGTTCATCTGCAGAGGAAATTAGTGACGGCTTCCATCAACAGGTCACGCTGGCGTGACTCCTTGATGCTTTCAATAGGGAATCCCATTGTTATTGTCTTGTAGTCCGTTCCATCGTATGCAATGGCGGCTGGCAGATTATTACTGTATTGCAACATGGCGAACGCACCGTCCGTCGGTAGCAACGACATCACGCGCGGAACAGCGTAACACTTGTCGTTCATCTCCCGGTAAACATTGAAATTGAGTCCGCTGCCATTGATTGAGCAAACAGCCTTATCCGCCACTTCTTCATTATAAGCTGCGTGAAGAGTTTTATAGTCGAAGTCCTTTCCGTTAAACAAATACGCTCCACTTATGAGCAACCTGCCACCATGTTTGCAATAGTTGTCGAGCAGTCTTGCCGACTCTTCGTTGAACGACTTTTGCACTCCATATATCATGTCGATCATCGCATATTCTTTTGGTACGATGACTTTGTTGACCATAGCCTCCTCGCTGCAACTGCAAAAGGAATGGTTGCCAAGCAGTTTCAAACCATGTCCGTGAATGTAGGCGTAGTCGAACGTATTGCCTGCCATGATGGTTCCTTCAAGTTCGGAACCGCTGAAACCTGTACCGTCAGATTTTTCACTTCCCATGTTAGTCTTGTCAAACACAAGTTGCCTGCCACAAAAACCTGCGAACTTTCCATAAGGCACGCCTGGGTCGGCATCGATATCAAAGCCTTGGTCGTTGGCTGTGGAAATTTGTTTGGGACCTTCCAATCGCGTGAACCCGTTGACGATAAGTATGGTACCCTCATTTTGATGAGCGGCGTAAGCGCACAGGGTTTCAGACGGGAAACTGATTCCGCCCTCGTTCATAGCCGCCACCTTGAATGAATAGAGCTTGCCTTTTTCAATGTGAACCAAATAAGATGTGCCTTCGACAACCGTTCCATTGTCGAAGTCGCCATCATTGATGCGAGTGTAGATGACATACCTATTGGGCAGGGCTGTAGTTTCAAGAGAGTCGACCGTCGCGTCCCAAGTGAGATTAGCCCATTTGTCTTGGTCGTTGAGGGTTATGGCGAAATTGTGCACAGGAAGGGGCTGGATGACATAATCGCGGTGATGCTGTGTGGCGATGTATTTAACGACCGTCTTGTACACCGAGCGGCAGAAGTCGAATTTGAATTGAGGGTCGTAGCCCAACGCGAGGTCATCAAAGTTTTGGTGCGACAGCATTTCCAATATGATCGAAGGAACCTCGGAGATGCGAGTCTCTCCGTAGTTGCGGTTCCACAGCTGGCGTACCCTCCAATTATATTTTTTCAAATCTATGGAGAGGTTGCGCAGCAGCAGACTTGCAAGGTCGTAGCTTGCAAAGCGGTCGATGCCGGCATTGAGCTTTCCGTGATTGTAAGCAGTGTCGGATGTACATATCGCCAATGAGCCGATGAGTGAGCCGGCGCGTGAAAAGCCCGCGTCGGAATGGAAGCCCATTGTCAGCTCGAACGGTACGCCGCGTCCCGCCCTGTTGGGAACGTAAGGTGAGCCGCCGGCGAGTGTGTTTGCCACTTCCGGGCGCACCCAGATGTCGTTGCTGTAGTCGTCATCACTATGGAAGTGATTGTAAATAGAGTCGGGCATACCCGCCCATTGCGCATTGTAGACAGCAGCCTCAGCCCATCGGGGCATACCGCTCAATTGTGCTTCGAGCAGAGTACTGCCGTCGCCTGAGTTTCCGCGTGCGATATTTCCGAATCCGCTTCCAAAACGTACCGCATCGGCGGTGACGACCCCTTCATGTTGGCTGAAGTTGGACAAAGAGACAGCGTTCTGCCCGTCGCAGCCTTTGGCAAAAGAGAAAGTGCCGAGGTAAACCCAAGTACTTCCACCCATAGTCTGATTGACTTTGAATTCGGTTGTCACGCCTTTGTGTGTGATTGTATATGTCGCATCGTCAACGCTGTTGGGCATTGTCTGGTAGGCTACGTACACGGCATAGTCTCCCTCTTCAGGGATGTCGGGAGTCCAAGTTATTGTAGAGATATTCCTTGACGAACTTGTTGTGTTCGCATAGCGCACAGTGCCATCATGGAACGGTTGGTTGTACATGTAGTAAACATCTTTAAGATGTGCGAAGCCGGAAGAGTCGCTGGTATGCCACCTGCCTTCTTCCGCATATATTCCATTCTTTTCAGGCGCGTCGTTATCAACAATCACCTCATTATTCTGCCAGTTTCTCTCACGCGGCGTAAACACCACAGCCCCGGCGTTCTCAAGCATCGGAATTATGTAGGGAACGACGAACGTCTGTGTGAACAAGTCCTCAGTGGTGCAAAAGAGGCGCGGGCGTTGCCACATCCATTGCTTTTTGTCCTGTTTCCAATATGTTCCATGACTTTGCCACAGGGCAATGTGGTTGCCTTCCAACCCCTTTGGCGCAAATAGCGGTGATCTGTTGTTTTTCACCCATGGCGCGCCCTTGTATTCTTTCACCCACAATCTGTCCTCGCTCTTCCGTCCTTTGCGTATGGCATTTGGCACAAGCTCTTCGATCAGATGCCGGTCGGTGAATATTTTGAGCGAGTAGTCAGCGAGTGAGTCGGGTATGAAGCTCCTGACGCTTTTGTAAATACCATCAACCAGCGAGTCGGTGAAGAACTGTTCCTTAAAGCCACCGCTGGCATACAAACATATTGTCCGTGTGCTGTCGTTCACATTCAAGCTGTCGAGTGTGCTCCGCTTGAAGTACTGGTCGTCGCGTGTGTAGTTGTCGAGATAGTCGAGGACGTATCCCCGCAATGTTTGAGCCTGCGATAATTGTATTGTAGCGAGTAGGAGAATCAGAGTCAGAAGTCGTTTCACTGTAGTGTCCACTTATAGTTTAGAATGTGTTGTTACCTTTGAATATAAAGCTTTGGAAGCCGACGAGCCTGTCATATCGGGCTCCGAACGCGCGATGATAGACATACACATAATATTCGTTTTCCGTCTGGTAGAAGTCGCCTTCGCTTTTCGCTGTCTGTCCTGCGGCCTCATCCTCGCGCTTGAACAAGTATTGATAGTTATATGAGCCTTGTTTCAGCGGCAGGACTATTTCATACTGGTGGTCGATCAAGTTGTATGTCATTTTATATTCTTCCTCGAAACGCCCGTTTGTCAAGTCGCCGTTAATGAACATGTCGCCATTTGCGAGTTGAGGCATTTTAAGCGCAAAGTGAGTATAGAAATAATCGCTTTCAGTGTCGTTGTCGATATTGTCGGTGTTCCTGATGAGGAACCTTCCATCCTGATCCTCGTCGTACTTGTAGTTTACACGTTGCAGATCCTCGAAGATGTAGGCGTGATAGTAAGGCTCCTCATATTTCATCGCGTCCACCCGCATGGTCGGGACGTACTTGTCGAGAATCTCAAACCGCCGGTACTCGTTGCCGGCGTTGAAGATGAGGCTGCGGTTGTGAGTGTATACCAATTGGTTGTTCCTCAAGTAGGTCGGCTTTACGCCATACACGTGGGTGTCCCATCTGTGGTTTTGCATAACAACGGGAATGAACTCCGCCTCAGGGTTTGAAGTGATGTAGTTTTGATAGTTGATATTAAAGTCGACCTGTTGGTGGGTTTGGTAGGTGTCGATGTCAGTGTTCGCGCTAACTGAGATGTCGATGCCTATTTTAGGCTCAATGATACTGAAACACGCGGTTGCCACAGGACTGTCGTTGTCATCCTCGAAAATGTCGACACGATAGTTGCCGCTTACCAGCAGACGGTGTTCCTCGTTTGGCAGAGTAAACGAATAGTGGTTGTACATCATCTCCGTATTCATGGATTGGTCGTACTCATCGATGACAGTGTTGCCGTTGATGCCGGTCATGTAGTCACCATCATACAATTCTGACTGTTGCCAGTCAGAATTACAATGAGTGATGGTGTAAGTGTATCTCACATAGTCGTGCTGCAGGTCATCGAAAGAAATCTCGACGAAGTTGCTGCCTCCCATCAAGATAACGGGAGGTTCGCCCCATTCGCCATTAGCTTTCACTTGGATGGTCTTCAGGTTGTCAACAAACGTGCCGTTGGTTTGTGCGTCACACATCATTGACACCGTTGCCAAACAGCCTACAAGCAGCGCACCTTTAAGTACCGGAAATATGTATACCGCCTTATATATCACTTTGTGTCAGTTGGTTTACAATTAGAACTTGAAGTATTCCTTCGCATTGTAATAGCTGATGTCTTCGACCATTTGATTCAGCCTGTCCATCTCGCTCGCAGGAATCTCGCCATTCTCGACATCCGTTCCGAGAAGGTTGCACAACGTGCGGCGGAAATACTCATGCCGCGGATAGCTGAGAAATGAGCGTGAATCGGTGAGCATGCCGACAAAGCGGCTCAGCAGTCCGAGCAAAGAGAGCGTGTTCATTTGGTTCTCCATTCCACGCTTTTGGTCGAGGAACCACCATCCTGAACCCCATTGGATTTTTCCCGGGACGCTGCCGTCCTGGAAGTTTCCCAACATTGTCGCGACCATTTCGTTGTCGGCGGGATTGAGGTTGTAGATGATGGTACGCGTCAGTTTGTCCTCAGTGGCCAGACGGTCGAGGAACTTGGACATCGCTTTCGCCGTATTGAATTGTCCGATAGAGTCGAAGCCGGTGTCGGGGCCGAGCAGGCGGAACATCTTCGTGTTGTTGTCGCGTATGGCGCCATAGTGGTATTGTTGCGTCCAATCGGCATCATTGTCCATCTCTGCAAACAAAACGAGCATGCAACTCTTATATTTCCGTATTTCCTCCTCAGTGAGCTGCGTTCCGCCATACACCTTATTAAATATATTGTCAATTTCAGAGTCCAGATAGTCTTCAGCGTAGAATTCTTCAATGCCGTGGTCAGACAACTTGCATCCGTTCTTGGTGAAATACTCATGACGGACGCTCAACGCGTCGACAACATCCTGGAACCGGCTGATTGTGATCCCACTGACCTCACTAAGTTTCTGGATGTATGAAATGAATTTCTGTGGATCCTCAACTGCCATGGCCTTGTCGGGCCGCCATGCGGGAATCATTCGAGGGTCGTCAGCCCGTCGTTCGGCGGCATACTGCTGGTGGAAGTGCAAGTCGTCGACAGGGTCGTCAGTGGTACAAACGATTTCGACGTTGTATCTGCGCATGAGTCCGCGTGCCGTGTATTGCGGGTCGTTGCGCAACTTGTCCGTACACTCGTCGTAAATCTCCCTTGCCGTACTTGGCTTTAATATTTTGGTGATTCCAAACGCTGTTTTCAATTCCAGATGACTCCAATGATATAAAGGATTGCGAAAGCAGTAGGGCAGGGTCTCGGCCCATTTCTCAAATTTCTCATAGTCGGTCGTATCCTTGCCTGTGCAATACCGCTCGTCAACACCATTGGTGCGCATAGCCCTCCATTTGTAGTGGTCGCCCCCCAGCCATATTTCGGTGAGTGAATTGAACCTATGATCCTCTGCCACCATCTGCGGACTTAAGTGGCAATGATAGTCTATGATAGGCAGATGCTCTGCGTGTTCATGATACAACTTCTGCGCGGTATCGGTCTGCAACAGGAAGTCATCGTCCATAAATTGTTTCATAATCAGATATTGGTTTACAGTTTGATTTCGTTCAGACAAAGTTACAAATAAAATCTTAATGAGCGGCAAATAACTTGGCAAATCGTTTTTATTAATAAATAAAACGTCATTTCCCTTTGCGTTTTCAATAAGAATGCCTATCTTTGCAGTGCATTTGGTTTTCAACCTCCTGTAGCAGGGTGGAAGAACTAAGATGGGAATGCGGTTGGAATCCGCGACTATACCCGTAGCTGTGTGTCCTTTTTGTGGGACAATCGAGATACGTCACTGTTCGATGAATGGTTTCACATTCATCAAGGAATGGGAAGACACGGTTGTTCAAGGATCAAGTCAGAAGACCTGCCATTTGCACTTTAAAAAGTTTCCGCGGGAGGACGGAGACAGAATCAAAACAATGAAGTACTCTTGTCTGCTCACGAATGGCATTCGCGTAGTGTCGGTGTGCGTAGATTGTGTATGCCATACAAATAACATTTTGGATTAAATTAATAAATTGTGATTGTTGAAAGGAGTCATGCAGTGATGCAAGGCTCCTTTTGTCATGCATTACGACAAGTACTGTCAGAGGGATGAAGCTCTTCCAACATTGCTACTAAACCCAAATCGGTCATTAGGCTGTTACGCCCTAACAAACTCTCTTTTTGTCAACTATTTTCTCGTTTTTCGGTTACAATGGAACCCCATTGCGCCCTCAAACCGTAAAAACATCTGCTCTGGAAATATAGTTGTTATCATCATAACGCTAATGACCGATTTGGGCTAAATGAAAGGTCATTGTTCTATGTCCGCATCGTATGGTTGACATCGCTTCGTGGTTTTAATTACATATTGACTTAAAGGCCTCTTTGGCGCGAAATGCTTAAGCAAGGTGTCCGAAAACGCCCTGTTTTCTTGCTTAACATAAATATAATCAGTAATTTTGCAGCGAAAAACAAGAACCGGCATATTATGGGTGTCTTTTGAAAGGAGCAATGAGGAAAAGAAAATGGCAAAAGTAAGAAGGAGTAAAGAAGAATGGATACGTCGCTACGTAAGCTTCATTTTCATTCTGTTTGTTATAGCGTTTGGTACGTCGTTGTCAATACGGGCGAACCTTGGCTCATCGCCAATATCCGCCCCTCCATACGTGTTGTCGCTGATACCGGGAATGCCAATGACGATGGGGCAGATAGTCATCTGCATGCATGTGCTGTTCATCATCATACAAATATTGCTGTTGCGGAAAGATTACGAGTGGCGACAGCTGACCCAGATACTGGTGTCCTTCCTGTTTGGTTTCTACACCGATGTGACAATGTGGATGACCGCGTATATGCAAATACCATCTGGTATAGATCCGGCCATAGGTTATACACTGCAGTTCGTGGAGTTGCTTATTGGCGGGGCGTTGCTTGCGCTGGGCATCGCATGTGAGGTCAGATGCGATTCACTGATGCTTGCAGGCGAAGGACTGCCGCTTGCAATAGCCAAGGCTACGAAGAAGGATTTCGGAAAGGTGAAGATATGCTCCGACACCAGCCTTGTGCTCATTGGCGTTGTCTTCATGTTTGTGTTCTTCGGACGTTGGGATTGGAAGATGATAGGAGTAGGAACTCTCGTCAGCATGTTCTATGTAGGCTTCATGGTCAGAGTGTTTACCCCTCATATCGCATGGCTCGACAAAATATTCATTCCAGCCAAAGAGCGTGAGCAGATTACGGAAGAGATGGAGGAAGAAGAGGCGGAGGAAGCAGCCGTTCCATACGTCATTACCATAGCGCGGGAGTATGGCAGTGGAGGTCTCACACTCGCCAAGACTCTGGCCAAACGACTTGGAGTGGACTATTACGACCACGACATAATTGACGCTACAGCGGAGCAACTTGGCTATACCACTGAGTTCGTAAAGGAAAATGAGCAGAACATAAGCAACAGTAAATTGTTTGAACTCATCTTCACTGACAAGAGTGTGCCGCTGTCAATGAACCCGTCGTATGATGACGCCATTTTTGTCAATGAGGGACGCATCATACGCAACCTCGCCTCGAAAAAGCCATGCGTGATTGTAGGCAGGTGTGCCAACTGGATACTGCGTGACGACAAGAACGTGTTCCGCGTATTTGTCACCTCGAACCGTGAGGATGCCGTAAAACGCATAATCGACAAAGACCACCTGACGGCTGACGCTGCGGCACGACGAATTGAGCAGGTGAACCGCGGACGCAGCAACCACTACCAACAATACACAGGACATCGCTGGACCGACGGGCGCGACTATGACCTTGTTGTCAATACAAGCGTGATGGGATTGCAACGGGTGGCAGACTTGATCGTGGAATGTGTGACGGAGAAGAAGGCGTGATGGAATCAAGAAGTAAAATCGCAGAGGAGAAGAAGGCAGGAGGAAAGTATAACTGCACGCAGGCAGTGCTGACAACCTATCCAGAGTTGACGGGACTCGACGAAGAAACCGCAATGAGCATGACCGACGGATTTGCCGCCGGCATGACAAACATGGAGGGAACCTGTGGAGCCCTTATCGGTGCGGATCTTGTACTTGGCCTGGCTAATAAGGACAAACGCAAGACATTCAAACAGATGAAAGAAATCATGACTAAGTTTCAACAACGCAACCACGCCACGAAGTGCAGACTTCTGAAGGGCATAGACACGCATGTAGTGCTGCGTGAGTGTCCGTTGTGCGTGTCAGACGCTTGTGAGTTTTTAGAGGAGCAACTTGCCTCATTTAAAAAATGACATGAGCCCGACCGCGCGTGCCTACAGACGGAAACCGGCTAATATCGTCCCGAAAGTCCATGAGGTTATCGTCCTAACTTGATTAAGTTATGCCCAGAAGTTAATTGGGTTATCAACAAAATCAAGTCAACTTATTGCCGAGGTCCATAAGGACGGCAGCCCAAGTAAGCAGAGTATTTAAAAATCACTATCTTTGTACAACATTTAGCATGTAAAGATGAAAATCCAAATAAAACGAGTGTATCTCCCTGCGGCAGACACTGACGGATATCGTATACTGATAGACCGTTTGTGGCCGCGCGGCGTAAAGAAAGAGAACGCCAAGGTTGACCTATGGGCAAAAGGACTCGCTCCGTCGAACGAGTTGCGCAAGTGGTTCGGACACGTTCCCGAGCGTTTCGAGGAATTCTCCAAACGCTATATGGAAGAATTGGCGGCAAATCCTGACTTCCCTTCAATACTTGAGGATGTGTTCAAGCACGATGTCATAACATTGTTGTATGCCGCCAAGGACGAAGAGCATAACAACGCCGTTGTGCTTTCAAAAGTACTCTTCGATAAAATCAACAAGGCATGAAACGGGGTTGCCAGCCACAAAGACATGGGTGTAAAGTTATTTCTTTGTAATCTTTGCCTTGATGATATGCACGTCACGTATAGGCCGGTCGTTTTGGTCGGTCGGAAGCTTTTCAATTTTTCCTACTACATCCATGCCTTCAATCACACGTCCAAACACGGTGTAGCTACCATCAAGATGAGGCGCGCCTCCGACAGTCTTGTACGTCTCACGCATTTCGGGAGTGAGTTTGAACTGGCCATTAGTCCACTCGTCGATTCGTATTTGTGTTTTATCGAGCGCGTCGTCGTCAAACGTGCGGCCTGTGACAATCGTGAATTGCGTTGACGAACTCTTCTTCTCCGGATTGGTCTCATCACCTTCACGGGCGGCGTTGAGCATGCCACGCTGATGATAGAACAGAGGGGCGCGGAATTCAGCGGGAATCCAGTCTTCAGGAGTCTCATCGCCTTCACCCAGCATCTCACCTGGTTTGGCGTTCTTGCTTAGCCGGTCACCCGTTTGAATGATGAACTGGTTGATGACACGATGCCACAATACTCCGTCGAATGACTTGTTTCGCACTTGCTTCAAAAAGTTGTCGCGGTGGAGCGGTGTTTCATTGAATAGTTCTACGACAATATCACCAAAGTCGGTTGTCAAGGTCACTTGGGGACGGTGCGGGTCGTTAAGAATTGCGTCGCGAACCGCTTTGGCAATAATTCCGTATCCTGTTGCATCGGGATGAATGCCGTCGGGGAAGTGCTGTTTCATATTGCTTGTGACGGCGTGGAGGTCGATCACTTCCCACTTGTGTTTTGCCGCGATACGGTTGATGGCGGGAATGACTTCGGTCACAATCTTGTTGTCGTCAATGCTCCACGCGCGGCTATAGGCCTTGGCTGGATAGGCTAAAAGGATGCGTGGGTGAGATTGCAGTTGTGCAAAGCTTTTGGCGATCTTCTCAAGTCCTTTTTGGAAACGTTTTGCGTCAAGCCAGTTTTGATCCTTTGTGTCGTTTGTGCCGAGTTTGATGATGACGATGTCGGGCTGGAAAGCCATGGCGGCTGAGTATTCCATTGTTTCAGAATAAGGTTCGTCAGCCTCATCTTGTGCACATTTGCTGTTATGGCCGAAGTTATGAACGTCGAATCCAGCACCCACCAATCTTTGCAGTTGTGACGGATAGGAATCTTTCACGGGGTCTTCCACCCCGTAGCCATAAGTGATGCTGTTGCCTACACACGCTATCTTGACAGGTCGTTGTGCACATAGTGCGATAGAGACCAGGAACAATGCTATCAGGTTTGATATTCTCATATTGAATGGTATTTTAATTTGTTGAGTGCGTAACTGTTATATTTGTTGGAACTGTAAAAAGGCTTAGTCATAGAAATTCCAGCTTATTCCAAAGCGGATGCAAGAAGGGTTGATAGGATAGCCCGGAGCCCAGAAATATCTGCCGTCGCTTTGGTTGGCATGATAATACTGGACATAGAAACGGGTTCGCTTTAAATCCAAGTTGACGTAAGCGCTTAGTATGGGGTAGTTTCCTATCTTTACGAGATTCTGCTGGTTCTGTGTCATAAACTGATTGATCAAAGGCGAATAGTCGGGAGCGTAGTATTCTGTGAAATATTTCAAGTCGGCTCCCAGCTCACATCCCATGACTTGTGCGATGCGGAATTTGATGTACATGTTAGCGAAAAGCGAGAGGGTAGGGAGTGGCAGGACTTCCTTCTTGCTCGTTTTCTGATATGTGGCATCGAGTTCGATATGCAGAATGCTGAGTTTGATGTTTTGCCGCAAATTGGCACTGAGAATCTGGATGTCACCGGAGTTCTGTTGTGGCGTGACGTTATTTGAATAGTTCGTGGACGAGCCGTCGGTGTACGCCAGTCCTGTGTTGGCAAAATACGTATAGTTCTTTATGTTCTCAACCCCGACGGTGAGTATGGAATTCGTATGTTTGATGTTTAGCTCACCTTCGATTCGCGTGCGGTTTTCCCGGTCAAGGTTCTTGTCCCACCAGGCGTGCGTGGAATGGTAGTGTCTGAAATAGTATGAGGGCAGCAGGTGCTTGGCGAACGCCTTTACTACAAGCTGGGCGGTGTCGCCAAATACAGGCAGGTTGAGCTCGCCGCGTCCCTTTAGGTAAAAGTCGCCCGAACGGTCACTTGTAACAGTTATTTTTCCGTCCACATTGAAATGTATGCGTTTGCCCTGAGTCCTTATCAGCTGTCCCCCTACAGACACACAGTTTTCCGACACTTTCTTCTTGTCGAGTAAGCGTGTGGATTGCGTCAGCTCTGTGACAAACGTGTCGGGCATCTCGAAACTTTGGTGGTTGAATTCCACGTATACGTTGATACCGGCCGCCGCATACTTGTTGAAGCCTTCGCGCAGTGAGATGCCGACGATGTTCTTCACTTCAAAATCCTTTGTACGGTCGTTGGTGGTGTCGGAGTCTAAATACGTATATGTATAATAGTTGTCGGGAGTGCTGTACGCCTTATAGTTATGTCGAAGATAACGAAGACTGAACGTATGGAATAGGCTGGTGACAGGAACGAATATGCGTTGAAAGGTGGTGGAATCGCCGACCACGCGATAGAAGCCGATATTGTATCGATGGTTGAGGTGAACGATGTCGTGTTCCTGGCGTGTCCATGTGCTGGAGAGATATGTGGGGATATCGGTCGACTTTATGTTCGATCCCATTGCCTCGGGGTTGGTGATGTAGTTCTCGTTTGTTATACCTCCGTTCTCTGCCATCTTCATGAAATTGTGGGTATAGAAGAACTTTATCTCGTACTTGTCTCCAAGGTATGAGGCCCATCCCGACGAACCCATGTAGGATGTCGATTGGTTGGCATAATATCCCTGGCCATACATATAATCGTACAGACCTCCGAAATTGAACCGCTTGCCGGCGTTGTTAGTATACACAACCTTCACGTGGTCGTCGCCGGTGTCTTTTGACCCAACGCAATTGTACGTGGCGTTAAGGAACGGTGACTTGGTGTTGTAGAATATGAACTTGTTTGCTGGTACGTAGAATTGATCGAAAGGGCGCAGGAAAATAAACTCGTCATCATCGTCACGCTCCATGAATATGCGGTTCAGGCGTGGTGATCCCAAATTGCCAAGATGGTTGTAATGCCCTGTCTTTCCCTCAGGCAGGTTGCTGTTCTGAAACAAATGCTGGGTAGTATCAACAGCAATGTCGCTTCTGTTGCCATACACATCATCGATGACCCATGCACGAACATCGGCAGGCACCGTCTTCTTTTCCTTCTTTGTTTCTTCAACAGAGTCTTCCGGAATCATGTCTTTATCGGTATTGCTCTCCAGTTCGCCGATGATGCGCTGTGCAGATGCCAATAGGGGAATGAAAGAGAAGAAAATTAGCAGTAGTCTTTTCATCAGAACATGAATCGGAGGTAAAACTCAATGACTTTTAGCAACAGGGAACCGAAGCCTACCGAGAAGAACAATACCTTCTGTTCGGGAAATGCGAAGTATATGACGATTGCGGCAACGAATCCAATCATGAACACGATGTTAAGCACCTTGCGTGCCGTGCGTATCCCGTCGGAATGGTGTACCTTCTTGCCTTTGTGCTTCTTTTTCTTGTCCGCTTCGAGTGCTTCGGCGATTATCTTATCTATTTCGTCCGACTTCATTGTCCTGTGATAACTGTGTTGATTTCAGAGAACAACTCGTTCTTCAAGTCAATAGTCTTAACGCGAAACTTACGGTTGTCTTTGTAGAACTTTCCCTTCTTGTCGAATGACTCCTCGTCGGTGATGAACGACTCGGCAGAGAAGCGCGACTTCTCTTCGGTGAAAGTGTAAGCATAAGATATGTTTGTCATCGTCGCAATTACAACCCCATCTTGAACATCGATGTAGAGCTTGTAGTCAATCTCGGCATAGTCTTTCTCAAGAAACCTGTTTCTGAATACAATCTCCTCGTTGCCTTGGCATTCCAACTTACCCGCCGCCTCGTCGGACTTCACTCCCGACAAATCGAGGTTGCGGAAGTAATCGCTGTCGGTCCACTTGCCGTTCTCCACATTCGGAAGATAGCGTGCCGAAGCCCATGAAGCGACAAGACGATACAATTCGGCTTTAGTCTTGCCTGGAGCGGCTATCGTTTGTGTGAACACCACTTCACCATTAACGACAGGCACGGCTCCTTGCATGTATGGAGTATAATCTTTTTGCTGTTTGGTTGAAACCGTTCTTTTACCGAACATTCCTTGGTTTTGTGCGTTGGAGCAAAGCGGAATCAACGCCAACATCATTACAATTACAATTTTGTTCATATCCAATTATTATTTGTTGATTGTGATTACATGTTTACTATCGAGGGACAAAATTACAGAAAAAAAACTTACGCACAAAATTTTCTTGAACTAACAACCGCTTTTTTATATAAAAGTTGTAACTTTGCAACCAAAGTCATAAACTAATAGTTATATATTAAAATTACAGTTTAAATGAGAAAGTTTGTTTGCTTGACACTATGTGTCTGCCTGATGTCAATTGTGGCATGTGGAGAGAAACAAGGTTACGTTATCACAGGAACCGCTGAAGGAACAGAAGACGGCGATTCGGTTTACTTGTGTAATATGCAAGGCTTCTTTGAGATGGTGCCTACAGATACAGCCATCGTGAAGAACGGGAAGTTTGAATTCAAAGGAAACTACGATGGGGCTTCACTGCGTTTTATAATTGCCACCCATAAAGGCAAGTCGATAGGAAATTGGGCTCAGGTAATACTTGAGAAGAAAGCCAACATCGATGTGCAGATATTCAGTAAGGAATCCAATAAAGAGACCATTGTGAACAGCGATGGACCAGAAGCCAAATTATATGCCGACTATACAGAACTGCAAGACAAGTGGAACAAAATACAACAACCATCGTGGGACATTGTGCGCGAGCAGAAAGGCACACCTGAGGAAATAGCCGCCGCACAGAAGGAAATGGACTCTATCACAGTTGAGATGCACAAAGCCGAAAAGCAATTCATGATAGACAATATGCCTTCGGGCGTGAGCGACATGGTGCTTGAAATGGTGTACAGCAGGGCTGATGATAAAGAAAAAAGCGAACTGCTTGCCTTGTTCAAGGAGAAAAGCCCTAATACTCCACACTATAAGAAAATCGTAGCCGACATCGAAGCGTCAAATAGAAGTGAGATAGGTGTCACATATACAGACTTCGAGATGGATGATCCTGATGGCAATAAATTGACCATCAGTCAATTTGTTAACAGCAACAAGTACACTCTCGTAGACTTTTGGGCATCATGGTGCGGACCGTGCTGCGCAGAAATGCCGAACGTGGTTGAAGCCTATAAGAAGTATCATGACAAGGGATTGGAGATTGTCGGCGTATCGTTCGATAACAATAAGGACGCATGGTTGAACGGAGTGAAACGCCTCAATATGACTTGGCCTCAGGTATCGGACTTGAAGGGTTGGGATTGCGCGGCCTCAGGACTTTATAACATCAAAGCCATACCTGCCAACATCCTAATAGACAATAAGGGTGTGATAGTGGCCAAGAACTTGCGTGACGAGGCTCTGCAGTCAAAGCTTGCAGAGTTGTTACCATAACGGTTTACACCTTATTATATATATAAGAGCCGGTATTATTAGATGAATGTAAATATCGAACCATCATGGAAGCGACAACTGCAAAGTGAGTTTGACAAACCTTACTTTGCGAATTTGGTGGCTTTTGTCAAGGATGAGTATGCGCATCACATCGTTTATCCTCCTGGTAAACTGATATTCAACGCCTTCAACCAATGTCCGTTCGATAAGGTGAAAGTGGTGTTGATAGGACAGGATCCATATCATGAACCAGGACAGGCGCAGGGGTTGTGTTTCTCTATCAACGATGGTGTTCCTTTCCCTCCATCGCTGAATAATATTTTCAAGGAAATAGAATCGGACTTGGGTACTCCTGTACCTAAAAGCGGCAACCTCACACGTTGGGCGCAACAGGGTGTATTGTTGCTCAACGCTACCTTGACGGTCAGGGAACACGCGGCAGGCTCACACCAGAACCATGGCTGGGAACAGTTTACCGATGCTGTGATCCACATACTTAGCGAGAAGCGTGAAAACTTGGTATTCATCCTGTGGGGTAGTTACGCACAAGGGAAATCGTACTTGATAGATTCCAATAAGCATCTTATACTCCGCTCTGCACATCCTTCACCACTTTCAGCCTACAAGGGCTTTTTTGGCAATCATCACTTTAGCAAGACAAATGATTATTTGCGTTCTAAGGGTATTGAAGAGATAAAATGGTAAAAAATATAGTATTTGATTTTGGTGGGGTGATTGTACACCTGAATCCGGAGGAAGCCTTTAGGAGGTTCATTCAATTGGGTATAACCGACGCAAGGCAACAGATGGATATTTTTGGACAGTCTGGTATATTCAAGGAAGTTGAAACAGGAGTGATTACCGCTGAGGAATTCTGCCGCAAACTTGCAATTGAAGCAAAGCAAAAGGGAGGGAAATTCGCAGGGGAAGACAATTCGACATTCACATTCGAAGAAGCTCAGTGGGCATGGCTTGGATACATTAAAGCCGTACCAAGAAAAAACTTGGATAACTTGTTGAAACTAAAAAGGAAATACAATTTGTATTTACTTAGCAATTTAAATCCGTTTATGCAACAATGGTGCGAAAGTACAGACTTCAGTGGAGACGGACACGGGCTTGACAATTATATACCCCACAGATATTACAGCTTCCAACTGCATGACTACAAACCAGCTCCATCCATATTCGAGAAGATGGTCAGGCTCGCTGGAATCAACGCAAATGAATGCGTTTTTCTTGACGACAGCCCAAGAAACGTTGCAGGCAGTGAGGCGGTCGGAATGAAAGGACTGCTTGTGGGCAAGGACGAAGACTGGACCGACCGGTTGGCAGACTTTCTCAACGATGAAAATAAAAGAGGTTAGGGTCATTGTCATGAATAGATTACTATACTTTGTCATACTACTGCTCACATTTGCGCCGTCATTCGCACAAAGTGACATATATGAAAAAGAGTTCCTTGAGAGCAAGGGAATAGTTGTTACTCAAGGCGACTCTGTCGAACTGCTAAAAAGCGGGAAGGAGAAATTTGACGACTTGTTTGAATCGGTACGTGGCGCAAAGTCGTTCATTCATTTGGAATATTTCAACTTCAGGAATGATTCAATTGCCGGGTTACTATACAACGAATTGGCAAAGAAAGTGCGCGAAGGAGTTGAAGTGCGGGCCATGTATGACGCTTTTGGCAATTTCTCAAACAATCAACCGGTCAACAAGCACATGCATGATTCCATTGCGTCATTGGGAATAAAGCTTGTGAGGTTTGATCCTCTCACTTTTCCATGGCTTAATCACATCATGCCACGCGACCACCGCAAAATAGTCGTCATCGATGGCAAGATTGGCTATACCGGAGGAATGAATGTGGCAGATTATTATGTGAACGGATTGGAAGGTATCGGACCATGGAGGGACATGCACATGCGCATAGAAGGTCCTGCGGTCGGCGAACTCCACAAGATATTTTGCAGAATGTGGTATGAGGCAACAGGAGAGGAACTGGAAGGGGAGAAGTATTTTCCGCAACTACATCCACAAGGCAATTCTGAGGTGGCCATTGTAGACCGCCATCCAAGAGAGACGAACAAATCGATTCGTGAATTGTATATAAGCATGCTTGACAACGCACACGACAGGGTAAGGCTTGTAAACCCATATTTTGTTCCGACAAAGTCGGTGCGTGACGCTCTCAAACGTTGTATTGACCGTGGGGTGGATGTTCAAATCATGCTGAGCGAAAAAAGCGACATCCCGTTGACTCCTGATGCAAGCCATTATGTAGGGCGTAAGATGCAAAAAAGGGGAGCCAAGGTTTTTATGTTTAAAGGAGGCTTCCATCACACGAAGATGATGGTGGTTGATGACAAGTTCTGTACAATCGGGTCATCAAACTTGGACAGCCGCAGCCTTAGATGTGATTATGAGGTAAATACCGTCGTATTTGACAAGCGGGTGACAACCGAACTCGTCAATATGTTTGAGGCGGACAAGGAGAACAGCGTGGAGATGAGCGACGCATATTGGAAGAAGAAAACGAAATGGAAGCGATTTGTCGCCTGGTTTGGTAACATGCTGACACCATTCCTGTAATGTCTGCATGAAGAAAGAACGAAAACATAAACATAATAATATAATGAAACTACATTACACCTCTTTAATTTTTACCATATTGGCCATGCTTGTGATGTCAAACGCATCTGAAGTTATGGCACAACGATACCCGAAACGTGAGTTTCGAGGCGCATGGATACAATGCGTTAATGGTCAGTATTTAGGTAGGACATCAGCCCAGCAACGACAGATGCTCAGTACGCAACTTGACATACTACAAAAGGCAGGTATAAACGCCATTTTGTTCCAAGTAAGGGCAGAGGGCGATGCATTGTACAAATCGTCGTACGAACCCTGGAGCCGTTATCTGACAGGAGAGCAGGGTAGGGCTCCCGAGGATGGTTGGGATCCTTTGGCTTGGATGGTGGAACAGTGTCATGAACGAGGTATGGAATGCCATGCGTGGATTAATCCTTATAGGGCTAAAACCGCTGGTACTGCAGTCCTCGACTCAAGGCACGCGGCGTACAGGCATGCGGAACGTGTGTTTAAATATGGTGACTTGCTTATATTCAACCCTGCGCTTAAAATTAATCGTGACTACACTTGCATGATTATTGAAGACTTGCTGACGAAGTATGATGTCGACGGGTTGCACATGGACGACTATTTCTATCCTTATCCATCAAGCAGTGCCGGACCAATACCAGACGAGGCTTACTTCAAGGACGATCCAAGAGGTTTCAAGAATATTGATGATTGGCGGCGTGACAACGTAAACCTGCTTATCCACGATATTCACAAGCTGATACGGAAAACCAAGCCATGGGTAAAGTTCGGTATTTCTCCTTTTGGTATATATCACAACAATCCTGAAGGTGTGAACAACAGGAAAGGCAGTGCTACACGTGGAACACAAAACTATGATAACTTGTATGCTGATGTCGTCTTGTGGCAGGAGAAAGGATGGGTGGATTATCTGATCCCACAAATCTATTGGAACATCGGGTATGCGGCGGCTGATTATAAGGTGCTTTGTGACTGGTGGAACGATTATTGTGGCAACCGTCCATTGTTTATTGGTCAAGATGTGGAACGTACAGTGAAGGAGGCCGACCCTGCAAATCCGCAAATGCACCAAATGGTGAGCAAATATGCAATCATGCGTAGTGAACCGAACGTACAAGGAAGTTGTCAGTGGTATGCTGCGGCCGTGGTGAACAATCCAGGCAATTATAGGACGATGCTTGAACAGGAGTATCATAAATATCCCGCCTTACAGCCACTTATGCCTTTCATTGACAATAAAGCTCCTAAGAAAGTCGGTAAAATATCAATCGAGTTTAAGAGCGGCAATGGGACGTATGGAAGTGGAAAAATTTTCATAACGTGGAAAGCTCCTAAGGCTAAGAAAGAAATGGACAAGGCATATCAATATGTTGTCTATCAATTTGGTCCTGATGAGAAAGTGGATATCAAGTCGAACGACGCTTCGCACATCGTCGCGATCACTAATGTTAACCGATATGAACTTGACGGGGATATGACTGGTTGCACGTTTGTTGTTACTGCGCTTGACCGATTGCATAATGAGTCAAAACCCGTGAAGATCAAACTGTGATCAATGTGTGGAACCTTCTTGAACAGATTGGTCGTTAGTTTGTGTGGAGAACATGAAGTGTCATAATTTCTAATGGCCAATAAAGGTTGAAGAAAGTGATAACAGCTTATTTATGCATTATGGCTCCGATACACGACTGTTTCTCAGATAATGTTGCCTGGCAAACGCATAGAATATAACCACTCCTGTCAGATTTGCAAGCCACATTACCCAAAATGCCACATGATAGCTGAAGGCTTCAGCTATGACGCCTCCAAGCAGCACTCCAAGTCCAGAGCCTAAGTCCCAAGAAGTCAATAGGGTAGAGTTGGCCGTTCCTCGCTGGTTGTTTGTAGCCAGATTGATGAACATGTTTTGGAAGGCTGGATACATGTGGCCGTTGCCTAAACCTATGATGATGGCCGAACTATATAGGGCGATAGGGTGGTGAATCATTGCGAACAGCAAATAGCCTATCATTGAGATGATCATGCCTTCGGACGCATTGTGCGAAACCCTTCCTTGTCGCAGTCCCTTGGCCCCCGTGAGGCGTGACAATACAAGTCCGCTTGCTAACAAGAAGAAGAAAATTCCCGCACCTCCTTGTATGTCGAGTTCTTCTGACGCATAAATTGCCACATAGGTTGAAATGACACCATAAGATAGGGCGAAGCAGATCATACAAAGTCCCAATCTCCAACCTCGGAACAGAAACAGCTTGCCAAGCACTACGGTAATACGACGCTGTGACAATTGAGGTGGATAGGATTCTTTTACGTTGTCGCTTGCGACCTTGGTTTGTGGGGATATCTTTATGGTGCAATCGATAATCAATCCGATCAGGGACACGATGAGTGACAGCACAAATAAAAACTCATAGCTTTTGCATATATCAAGAATGAATATTGCCACAGTCGGACTTATGGCAGTTGCAATATTGTTGCTGAGTCCGTAATATCCAATACCTTCTGCTCGTCGGCTGGGATACAGAACGTCTATGGCTACGGTTGTACCCGCTACAGTTGTTGCTCCAAAAGGTATTCCATGCAATGTCCGGAAAAAAGCGAACACGATCAATGATGAAGCAGCTATATAACCGGCGAATAGGGTGACGAAGAAGAAGTTGAACAATAGTAGTATTGTCTTGCGTGGAAAGCTGTCGACCAAATAGCCGCTAAACGGACGTATCACAAGTGCGGCGATGGTATAGCCCGACAATACAATACCGATCATCTGCTTGTCTGCGCCAAATGTATCTCTAAGGTACAGAGGAAACAATGGCATCAGAAGCATGAAGGAAAAATAAAGCATGAAGTTTGCAATCCATATTTTAGTATAATTGCTATTCCATAGCTTTTCCTTCATCGTTTCTGATGCCATTGTTCAATCTAACGGATCTTGTAAACTGGAATTATTATAGATGTAGAACAACATCGAAGTGGTGTGTGGGTTATTTAACCCATACTTTCTTCCCATCGACGATGTTTACGCCTTTTTGCAAACTGTTTTGGCGTATGCCGTTTACATTGTAAATGTCACTCGCCGTTTCGTTAGAATTTTCTATGTTGTTGATTGAAGTTGCTGTACTGGATGTGTTGTGAAGTGAAACAAAACGCGGGGTGGTAGCACCGTCGACAGTGATATAGCAGCGCGTCGCATAGAATCCGCTTGTAGAACTTGCTACTGGGGTGAAGTTGGCTTCATCGTTGTCCTTCACATAAATTCCATACTGCCCGTTTGCGTCAAGATGTTTTACCGCACCGACAAGGTGGACGGTAGTTCCGTTTACTGAAAACGAAATTTCAGGGTCGTTGTCATACTTTATCGTAGTGTTGCCTGCGGTAAGTTTGGCGTTTACGTTCTCACCAGAATAATATAATAAATAAGGAGTGTTTGCCTTTACGCCGTCTTTCTTGACATCCTTGAAGTAAAGGTAATATGTACCGTTGTCTGCGGCTTTGACGTCACTGAGAGTTTCCAACTTGCAAGAACTGCCGAAGGCCTCTTCAAGTTCAGCAGATGTCATGCTGAATGGCAGACACAAAGTGTTCCACCCATTAAACACAGAACGATACATGGTTACGTTGCGTACTTGTCCGTCATACTGTTCGATGTTTGAACCGCTTACACTGCTTAAATACAATGCTCTTGTCTGAGCTGTCATTGTTGTTATTCCAGTAAGCATTAATACAACAGCAATGACAAGAGTTCCGTAAAATCTATTCATAGTCGTCTTTTTTTGATTTGATATGTTTCCTCTGACAAAGATACATCAAATAAAATACATGACAAAACAAACACGTATATTTTTTTGTCGTAAGGATTATGCTTCGTTGTAATATTCCACTTGTTAATGTTTATCTTGACATACCTATGGGTGCCGGTATTTATATAATACTTGTACTTGGAATTGTAGTGGTAGGTGGTTGTACAATCACGGAATATCGTCTCTTGAATTAAACATAACATTGATTACATCATAAACAGACGTAGAACGTGCAGTGTCAGAATAGTAAGTGTGTTTAAGTCATTAATGGTTCAAGTCTGCATGGATATTGTCGCCTGGATAATTACGATGTTTTTATACTTTCCAGTTATCCTCCGAGTAAATTTGCATGATTCTTTGATAATAGCTTTCTGTGCGCTGTTTGCGTTCCATGCATTTCACATCGCCTGATTTCCAAAGCCTGATTGCCTTTTCAATGCTTCCTTCAGGATTGTGCTGGTTTTGGATTACAATAAACATCTCTATGCTTTTATCTTTGTCGAGTCTGTCATTATAAGCGTATTTCTTTTCGCCAAGAATCATGTTGCACTCGTTGACAAGTACCTTTGAAATCTGTAAATATCCTACATAATTGCCGCACCGCGACACCACCTTTGGATTTTTTCTGCTTTCAAGTGTGGCTATTGCATTAATCACCGGACCCCATTTCCTTAATATGGAGTCTTGCTCTGAACAAACGGCTTCCTCAAGTACTTCTTCTATAATGTCCGCTTCGATACTGTCCGGCTCTTCGCAAAAAGCTTGTAAGCTACAGGCAAACAGCATACAGCAAGTTAATATCAACGTTCTCATATTCTGCACATTTTAAATTCTTTTCCCTTTTGCGGCAAGTATACAACCATCTGTGTTGGTTATTTGCGCATCATTATATTGTTTCAGTGCAAAGATAAGGATTTTCGAGCATAAAACAAAACAAAAAAGAGAGAAAGTTCGCCTTCCTCTCTCATAAATATGGTTTTATTTACTTTTGTAAATGGATACGGGTATGATTTATTCAAACAATTCAGACATCAATTTCTGTAAGTTTTCACCTCTGGCCTCTTTGTCCTTGGCCACAACTTTGCCTTCGCTGTCGAGTATATATACCGTTGGATAATACGACACCTTGTACAGTTTCGCTATACCCTGACTGCCGTCTATGTCGTTGTACCACGGGGTTTGTTCCTCATCTAAGGCTTTCAGCCACGCTTCCTTATCGGAATCGGCCGAGATGCTTACGATTTGGAAGCCCTTGTCCTTGTAGAGCTCGTATTGTTTCTTGAAGTTGGGGATTTCCCTGCGGCAGGGACCACACCATGACGCCCAAAAGTCTAAAAGTACGTATTTGTTTTGCTTGCATATGTTGAGCAACGTTTGTTTCTCATTCGTTGCATGGTTAGTGAAAGTGAAATCCGGCATTTGTCTCCCTTTGAGTGTCTCAGGAGCCACAAAGCTGCCCACCACTTTCCCGTAAAAGCTGTTTTTGGCGGTTTCGGAGAACTCGTCGTATATGGGTTTCTGTTGTTCCGACAGATAGTTCATTTCCGAACAGAGGAAGAAAGGTCCCCACCACGTATCTTTGTTTTTGTGTACTGGAGCCATCAATACGTCGCTCACATGGTTGAAGAAGTCTTTTTCTTTCTCAGCATACGTCTTATACTCATCAGTCGCCGTGATCGCATTATATTCATCCGAACCTCGTTTGGCATTAGCCAGTTTGTCAAGTACATCCTTCGACTCTTCATGTATTTTCTCATACAATCTGTTCAATGACGTACGGTCAGCCTTGTTCGCCAAGTAAAAATCGTTTGTTGGTGAGCCTGTGATCGACACGTTGGTGACGCTGAAGTTCCTCTTGCCGTTCCTTGCGGCCACTTCTGTATAATCAGCAACGAATTCAGCCTTCTCTCCTGGAGCTATGACTATTATCTCATATCCGTAAGCACTGTCGGGATGAATATAATAGCCGCGCGGACCATCTTCATTGAGGTTGAACTGTGCCCTACCCTTCTTTACTTCCACCACCTGCAGCGGATTCTCGTCGGCATACGTACCCGCAAGTTGTATTGCCATTCTTGTACCGTCGGCAAGTCCTGTTACGTTCAAATTAACTGTTTGCGCATAGATTACAGTAGACCCTCCGCACAGCAAGGCTATTAAAAAACTCTTTTTCATTTCTTTTTTTATTATGTTAGTTAAGTTGATAGTTTTGATAATCAGGTCATGGGTATTGAAGATTCTCCTCATGAATATTCAGCAAAACCTCATCAAGATATTTGTTTGCCTCGTAACGCGCCATCGGCAAGTTCATCATCAGATAATTGCCGCAATCACGTGGTGAGGCTCCAGGCACGTCGTCTTCGTAAGTTGAGATGAATTCAAACGTCTCCCTCATCAGTCCCACTATGTCCTTTGATTCAAAGTCACCTTTTAGAATCAAGTAATTGCCCGTCAGACACCCCATAGGTCCCCAATAGATGATCTTGTCCTTCCACACGGGATGATTTCTCAAAAAAGTGGCGGCGAGATGTTCGATGGCGTGTATGGCATCGGGATGCAACGCGGGTTCCCGATTGGGTTCTTTCATCCTGATGTCAAAAGTTGTGGCGATTATTTTCCCCTCGTATTCATCTTTCCTTGATACATATATGCCGCGTTTAAGCAGGAGGTGATTTACATTGAACGACGGTATTTTCTTCATAGCGATTCTATATATGTTTTGACAACATTAAAAGAGTAACGTGCCATGTCTGACCAAAATTCATTATATTCCTCAACGTGTGCCTGCGAGTTGATAGTGTCGCTGATGATTCTGAATGCTATGAATGGAACGTGGAAATGGCTGCAGGTCTGGGCTATCGCACACGATTCCATGTCGACCGCCAATCCGTCAGGATACCTTCGTTTTATATCAATCAACTTGGCCTTCTCAGTGACGAACTGGTCGCCTGTACAGATTTGTCCTATATGAATGCGCGTATTGTTCTGTTGCAGTTCCCTCGCCTTGTCTACCAACCGCTCGTCGCTTACGAACGGCTTTTGTATATCCGTCCCCTCACCTTCTTCTCCAACAAACGTGTCGTGGTATATAGTATTGCCGCTTGCCACTACATCCATCACCTTGAGCCTTTCGTCAAGTCCTCCGGCACATCCGCTGCTGATGAGAGCGTCTGGGTGGTACTTGTTTATCAGCTCGCAGGTTCCGATGGCGGCGTTTACCTTGCCTATGCCGCACTTGTGCAGGACGAGCGATTTGCCGTCCGTCGCGCCATGGATGAACTTGAATCCGTTGGCGTTCTCCTCTGTTTTTTCTTGAAGCAGTGAGGCGATGCTGTCAAGTTCCTTTTGCATTGCCACTACGACCGCAATTTTCATGTTCGTTTTTCTTCTTTATAGTTAATAGAGATTCAAAAGCCAGTCGCGCAAGTCGCTCACCATACTGTCGTGGAACTTGAAGGTGGTGCGACTACCCCACCCGTGCCCGCCAGACGGATATATGTGTATGCAAGCTTTGACCCCCGCCTTGTTGAGAGCGGAGTAGTATTCAACGCTGTTTTGAGGCGGAACAGCCCTATCATCGTCTGACAACAGCATTATAGCAGGCGGAGTATTCTCGTTCACTTGCAGTGCGTTGCTGTACAGGTCGTTTGTCTGTTCATCGGCATCCTTACCCAACAACTCGTCGTGCGATCCCTTGTGAGTGATTTCGGGCTGCATAGAGACAACCGGATAAAACAGCACCTGGAAGTTCGGAGCAGAGTCCTTGTCAGAGTGTGTCGCTATTGTTGTTGCAAGGTGACCGCCAGCTGACGATCCCATGATACCAACTCTGTCTGGCTTAATATTCCATGCGACGGCGTTCTCACATACGATTCTCAACGCTTCTTTCGCATCGCTTATAGGAACCTCGGACGCTCCGTGTGGCATTCTGTATTTTAATACAATCAATGCGATGCCAAGATCATTGTAGAATTCAGCCCAACCATATCCTTCATGATCCAATGCTAAATGGCTGTAGCCGCCTCCAGGCAGGCATACGACTGCCATTCCATTTGCCTTTTCTTTTTCTGGGAGGAAAACTCGGATTGACGGCTTGTAGTTTCGTTTTGAGTCGTCAAAAGGCTGTGCCACATCCGTTCCGTTGCTGTTAGGCAAACCGCCGGACCACAAATCGATGTCCGTTTGTGCCAACAATGCTGTGGAAAAGCAACACCATGATAATATTGAAAGAATCTGTTTTCTCATGTATGACAATTCGTTTTATAGTATTAAGTTAACAATACGATTATAATTTGATGACCCTCAAACATTTGTCAAGTTCCTTGCTGATATTCTCTTTATCTAAGTCCTGTCCGATGAATACCAACTTTTGCATACGGTCGCCATACGTTTCATCCCAATCCTTCTTTACTTCCGGTTGAGCTTCCATCAGTCGTTTCAACTCGTCTTCCGGCATTGTGGCGTACCATTGCCCAGCCTTGCTTACTGAAATTTGCCGTCCGGCTTGTTCGAATATGTAGCACATCTCAGGCTCGTCGGCGAAATAGCATATTCCCTTCGCACGAATCACGTTCTTCGGCCAGTGCTTGCCTACAAATTCATCAAACAAGACCAGGTCGAGCGGCTGACGGCGATAGTACACGAATGTTCCTATTCCGTATTCTTCGGCCTCACCCTCGTCGTCGTGATGGTGGTGGTGATGCCCGTGTCCCTCTTCATGTTCGTTTTCGTCGTCGTGATGGTGGTGGTGATGCCCGTGTCCCTCTTCATGTTCGTTTTCGTCGTCGTGATGGTGATGCTCATGCTCGTCGTGATCCTTCTCGTCATGTTCGTCTTCATGCTCATCTTCGTCCTCTTCGCCTCCGCCTTCGAGCTCCTTTATCCATGCGGCAGATGAGGCCACTTTGTTGAAGTTGAACATGTTTGTATTGATTATCTTGTCAAGATCCACGTCGCCATAATCGCAGTCGATAATCTCCGCCTGTGGTTGTATGGCCCGTATGATCTTGCGGATCCGCTCCAAGTCTTTCGCGTCGACCTCAGAGGCCTTGTTCAGCAATACGATATTACAGAATTCTATTTGTTGTATAACAAGGTTTTCGATATCCTCGTCGTCGATGTTTTCACGCATCAAGTCCGAGCCGCTACCAAATTCGTCACGCATTCGCAGTGCGTCCACTACCGTTACGATGCAGTCTAAAACTGGATAACCGTCCCTGTGGTACTTTTCTTCCATATATGGAATAGAGCAAATGGTTTGCGCAATCGGAGCAGGTTCGCATATTCCACTTGCCTCAATTACTATATAGTCAAACCGTTTCATCTTGATTATGTCGGTGAGTTGCGCAACCAAGTCCATCTTTAGTGTGCAACATATACACCCGTTTTGCAGGGCAACCAAACTGTCGTCTTTTTGACCAACCACCCCACCCTTTTGGATCAAGTCCGCATCGATATTCACTTCACCAATATCATTGACTATCACAGCGAATTTAATACCTTTCTTATTTGCGAGAATACGATTGAGCAGTGTAGTCTTGCCACTGCCCAGATAACCTGTGAGCAGCAATACAGGGGTTGTGTTCTTTTCCATTTTTGTTTTTCTCCTTATGTCTTTTTCAACTAAACTATATTTTCAGTGCAAATATAGTGCAAACTGAGTGAAGAACCAAATTTATTTAGATATTTGTGCAAGCGAAGTTGTTCCATGCACGTTCTTTGGCAGGGGTCGTGTCTTGCACTGGGTCACAAGCGAATTAAGTCAAAAAGACGTTGATATACAGGCGAAAATAAATATAATAGACAAAAACCTGTATGAAGTCTTGTAATCTGTGTTTTTTAATTTGATCACGTGTTTATGACTTTGTCCATGAAGTAAACAATTTGCTTGCGCCACCATGCCCAATCGTGTGCTACGTCATGTCCCCAATAGTCAACCCATGCGGGTACATGTTTTGTGCGTAGCAGCCGGTCCATCTCACGCGTCGAGGCAAGAAGCTCGTCCTCCCAAGGTCCCTGGCCTACGCAGAGAATGATGCGTCGTGAGCGGTATATGTTCCAGTAAGGATGGTCGTCGGGCATGTTCCACAAGAAATCCTGCGGTGAGTTGTCGTATACCAGTTCGTCATGATAGTTGCCAAAAAAGTAACCTGCATAATAGATTCCGCTCAAGGCTATGATGGTGTCGAACAAGTCGGGCCGGCGGAAGAAGAAGTTGCCGGCGTGGAAGCCGCCCATAGAGCATCCTGTTATAATGAATGTTTCGTCTCCGTGTCTTTCTTGCGGCACGAGTTCGTCTACTATATAGTGAAACCAACGCTCTTGGAGCAATATGCGATGACGTGGGTTGCCGTTGGTGTCGCTCCAAGTAAACTGGTCGATTGAGTCAGCGCAAATCAAGTGTATTTGTCCTCTCTCTATGAATGGAGTCAATACGCCTACCATTCCGAAGTTCTCATAGTCGTAGAAACGTCCGTCTTGTGAGGCGAATACAAGTACTGGACGTCCTTCCGTCCCGTAAACTTTGTACTCCATGTCGCGCTGTAAGTTGTTGCTGAATCGTTTGTTGTATTTTATTTCCATATCTAAAGCCTTTCATGCACGAAATAGTCAAACTCATCCACTTCTGCTTTTGTTTTTAGCTTGACCGTATACATTTGCTCTCCCATTGCTGACACCATAATGCCTTGCATGCGTTCGCACATCACTATGTTAGTGCCATATCGTTTGAGAATCTCTTCGTGTGAGTGATGATAATGATGAATGTCGCGTCGGCTTGCGAACGCGCAATAATACTGTTCGCCTTGTTTTGTCCGGCTCTCTCCAAACGTTACCATGTCAGCCCATATTTTATACACGTCTGTTGAGTAGGCGAAATTAATCATATCGGGTGTGTAACCTCCTGCCGGGCGCATGTTAACCTCCAATCCGATAAAATCACCCTTTTTGCCAAGTCCCGGTCTGTCGTTGCCAAGGCAGAAAAACTCAAGGTGAACGAATCGATTGAACACTCCAAACGCCTTCACGGTATTTCGTCCTCGTTCACGAAGTTGCTCGGGCATGGTTGGCGCGACATAGTATGACAGGTCGAGTTGTCCCTTCACTATGTCGGATATTGAAGGAGGCCATACAGTCATTGACTCGAACAGTGGCTCTGAGTGACGCCCGATGACGGCGTCGTAGGAGCATATAGGTGAGTAGATGAATTCCTCGAATACATAATAGTACCAGTTGCCTTCCTCTTTGAAAAAGGTTCGCAGCGCGTCGTCGTTGTCTATCTTGTAAGTTCCAACAGCCCCCACGCCAATGTCAGGTTTGCCGAATATAGGGTAACCTGCCTCACGTGCGAATGCCGCAACCTTGTCGAACGCTTCCTCCGGCGTAATGTCGTCCCTGTGCGGACTTGGAACGTCGTATGGTCTTACCATGACCTGGCGTGCGGTCGGCACCCCACCCTTTTTGTAGTACAACTTCATTTGGCTCTTTTCTTTTATCGCGTTGATGTGGTCGGTTTGTATACCGGTTGTCACATTGAAGTCAGTACGCAAACGTGCATCCTGTTGCAGCCAGTATTCATTGTTCGACTCAATCCAGTCGATGCGCCCGTATTTCCATGCGAACCATGCTACTGCGCGGTACATCTGATTGTAATCTTCCATGGAATCAACTCGATAGTACTCAGTCAGGCTGCTCTTTAGTTCCTTACAAAGATTACCGTATGGGGTGTCGCCGATGCCGAGTACTGTCACTCCGTCTTGTTGCAGACGATGACAAAATTCCCAATATGTATGTGGAAAGTGCGGAGATATAAATATGAAATTCATTTTTCGGTTATTTGGTTTGTCGCTTTGTATTTATGTTTTTTCTTAAATGCAAAGATAGCGTTTATAAATGGATTTGGAACATGTACGACAACTTTATTTGTTTGTCGTTCCTGATTCATCCAGACTTATGTGTAATTATGCCAATTCAGGATTATACAGAGTCGTTGGTTAACGTTCGGCGATATCGAGCGCCACTTTGACCATTGCCCCGACACCGTATTTCAACGCCGCCTCGTCCAAATCGAATCCTGCCGAATGGTGTGCCGCCGTGCTTCCCACTTCCTCACTGTTCACGCCTACCAACGTGAAGACGACTGGTGCCAACTGACTGTAAAGTGTGAATGTCTCCGACGCATACCACGAATACTTTGGGTCGTCGGTCACGCTGCCGGGGTATAAATCTTCGACGGCTTTCTTTGCAAGCAAGGCGAGTGTCGTATCGTTTTCCACTGGAGGCAGGTCGATCTTCATTCTCCCGTCGAAACTCACGTGACACCCGTGTGCTTCGGCTATTTTGGCGGACACGCGTTTCACGAGTTCCAGGGATTGAATGCCCGCTTGTGGGTCGAAGAACCGAAGCGTACCACCTATGTAGACTGAGTCGGGTATCACGTTGTACACCTTTCCGCCTTGCAACTGCGTAACTCCAAGTGTGACAAGCTTGGTTATGTCGCGCTGATTGTTCCATGCTATCGAAATGCCGCTCAACACGTTTGCCGCTGCGAATACGGGGTTCACACTCTGGTCGGGTCGCGACGCATGCCCTCCCTTGCCTACAATGTAGTACGATAGTGTAGCCATGCCTGCCATGATAGGACCCTCCTTTATATATATTTTACCTGTAGGTACGTTTGATGCCACGTGATTTCCATAGATGGCATCAAAATGAATATAGCGCAGGGCGTTCACCATAGGCCGTATACCTGTGTTCGTCTCCTCGCCTTCCTCGAATAGGAATACGAACCTTCCGTCTATTTTATCCTTTAGTTCATGGATGATTTTCATCGCACCAAGAAGTATGGCCATGTGTCCGTCATGGCCACAGCCTTGTGTCACCCCCCGATTGAGTGAGACATATTTTTTTTGTCTGCCTCCACCATTCGTGGCAGTCTCGATTATTGGAAGTCCGTCAATGTCTGTCCGTAGTCCGACAGTCTTACCTGGTTTTCCTGTATCGAGAATAACGTAGAAGCCCGTACTCCCTTCGACATCGTGTATCGAAAGGTCGTTCCCTATCTTCTTTATTTCAGACTTGATGAACTTGACCGTTTCCCGTTCCTCGCCACCAAGTTCGGGATAAAGGTGAAAGTGTTTGCGGAGTGAGAGAACGTAATCGTTTTCGGCTTCCACAAGCTTGATGATATCAGAGCTTTCCACTCTTCCTTTGCCGCAAATGGCAAAGGAAGTAATGGAAAACAGTACAATCAATAGCGATCTGTTACTATGAAACACTTTAAACATTTCTTTCTATTTTTGATTGTCAATCCGATTATTCAGAATAGCCAGGGTTCTGTGCAATGCCCAGTTCTTCGTTGTTTGAACCGTAAGGAATAGGAAAACGGTAGAAGTGCCCGTTGATGTTTTGGTACTTGGCTTTCAAGAATCGATGTATACGTGCGAAGAACGTATTAACTTCGTACCCATCTGCACCGATTTGTCCTGCTACGGCGTAAGAATCATCATAGTGTTGGAAATCTTTGACTGTAAGCACGGTGGCAATTAGGTTCTTCCAACGTGTGAGATTTTGCCAATGGCGTTGTTCGTAAACGAATTCATACTCCCATTCTTTCTGGATGTCGCTCAGTGTCGGGGAACTGATGTCGTGCGCCTTGTCACCGAATCCTCTCTCGCGAATCTGGTTCAATGGATCTGCCGCCTCAGAGTTGCGGTTTAGCTGAACGAGTGCTTCTGCCTTGTTGAGCAGTACTTCTGCATAACGTATTTCTATGCGGTCTACGTAGTTGTAGAGCTGGGTCGTATAGACCGACGTACTTGTGCTACGGTCCACTCCCTTTCCGTATGCCGGAAGAGTGACTGGCGGCAGATATGTGTGTACTGTGTTGTCACGAGGGTCTGTGATAGTTGTTACAATTGAGAACGCTTTTCGTGGATCGTCGTCAGGCCAATTACTAAATGTGTGGATTGGCTGGATATGTATTACCTCGGTTGTTTCTTGGAACGGATAAGTCCATGCGCAGTGGTTTTGGTGATTGCCTTGTGCGTCGATTCCGTCTCCTTCATGATATATGGTGAATATCTGCTCAGGGCCCTTGCTTTCGTTGGCGATTCCAAAGAGATCTTCGAAATTTGGCTCTAATGAGTATACGCCAAGTTGCTCTACGGCATTTGCATAGTCAACCACCTTCTGCAGGCGTTCCGTGTTCCAAGCAGTCGAAACAGGATCGGTGCGGGAGTCCTTGATAGCCTCCACCTCCGCCAATGAGAGTGGATTGCTTGCCCATTGAAGGTATACGCGTGTAAGCAATGCGTATGCAGCCCCTTTCGAAGGATAATATGTGGCAGTCGGCGTTACAGGCAGGTCTTCCGCAGCCTCTGTAAAGTCCTTTACTATTTGAGTGTAAACGGCATCGATTGGTTGGCGTACGGTGCTGGAATCAGATGTAGAAAGACGGATAGGCACTTCGCCCCACAATGCCACGAGCCATGAGTAGAACAATGCGCGTGAGAATTTTGCGCGTGCGATAGGTTCGGCCTTCTGTGCCGTAGTGAGCGATTTTGACGCAGTCGCCTTCTCTATTGCGTCGTTTACTATACCTATACCTTGATACAATGCGTTGAATGTTTTCTTTGCGTAAGAGCTTTCTTTGTCGTATTCGAACGTTACCATTTTGGTCACGTCGTCTTCCTCGTTTCCGAGATATGATGTTCCGCGTTCGGTTGGTGTCTCAACCATGGATGTGAAGGTGGAACTTAGAGTTTGGTACGGGCGGTATGCTCCGTTGATCAGAGCATAAACGTCATCCTGTGTTTTTACGACATCTTCTTCGCCGATCACGTTATCGTTGTCGTCATTGTTGTCGCTGCATGATGTCAGTCCTAATGTGATGGAAGCGGCGATGATTGCTGAGTACAAATAATTTTTTCTCATTGTTTTCTTTTGTTTTGTGTTAATGAATAAAACTTTAGTTCGTTTTTTACTTTGTCTTTGCTTTCGCTTTTCCGACTTGCATACTTTCTGAAGCCGTCTTTTTGTGTTCTTTGTGTGTTTTGCCTTTTCAATATATATTTAGAAGTTTAGTTCAAGTCCGACAGAGAAGCTGCGGCTCTTTGGATATGCTCCGCGGTCGATGCCTGTGTCAAGTTCCGGGTCGTAGCCTTTATAGTTCGTTATAGTGAACAAGTTCTGTGCGTTCACGAACAGTCGAGCGCTATCTACGTACCGGCTGAAAGGAACCGTATAGCCAACGGTGACGTTCTGCAATTTAAGATAGCTTGCATCTTCAACGTACCGGCTATCAAGATAACTTGTAGCCATCGAACCACTGATAGCGGGCACGTCTGTATGTGTATTGTCAGGTGTCCAGCTGTTGAGAACCGATGCGAGAGCGTTGTAGCTGCCGAGTGGGTTCTCAAGCGAACGCCGCAACAAATTTACGTTTTTGCCGCCTTGTGAACCTTTGAAGGAAATAGACGCGTCAAATCGTTTCCAGTGGATGTTGGTCGCTATGCCGTAGAAGAAGTCTGGCTGCCGGCTGCCGAGGGTGGTCAGATCGTAGGTGTTGACAACGCCGTCCGGCTCGCCGTTGGGACCGCTTATGTCACGTAGTATCGCCTTGCCTGTCTGTTCGTCTACTCCGTCGAATATTAGTCCGTAGAAAGACCCGACGGGTTCGCCTTCCTTCAATATGCTCTCACGCAAGTCTCCACTGGTCAGTTGTTTGACGTTATTGCTCATATGTGTCAACTTGTTGCTGTTGTGAGAGATATTGGCTGATACACTCCATTCTAAATTCTGGCGTTTGGTCAGTACTGCGTTCACACTCAATTCTATCCCTTTGTTAACCACGTTCCCAGCGTTCATTAGCTGTGAAGTTGTGCTGGTAGACGAGTTGACGGGCAATACAAGCAGCAGGTCATTTGTCTTCTTGTAGTAATAGTCTGCTACGAGGTTTATTCGGTTCTTGAACAGTCCGACATCCAGTCCGATGTTGTAGCTGATGGTAGTCTCCCACTTCAAGTTTGAATTGCCGAGATTGTTTTTTGAATATGCGGTCTGACCTCCATAGCTCGTCGCAGTATAACTCGCAGCGTATTCATAGTCTCCGATTTCCTGGTTTCCAACACTACCCACGCTGGCACGCAATTTTAGTTCCGATAAGTAAGTCTGCGACTTCATGAAAGGTTCGCGGTCGATATTCCATGAGAGTCCGAGCGAAGGGAAATAGCCCCATCTATGGTTTTTCGAGAATCGGCTTGAATGGTCTGCCCTGAATGTGGCTGTCGCATTGTAACGGTCGAGCAAGGTGTAATTCACACGTGCAATGAGCGAGTAGAGGGTCGCCTTACTTTGTCCAGAGCTTGGCGTGTATACGTGTGAGCCGTCGCCGAGGTTATTATAACCGAGGTCTTCGTTCGTATATTGCGAGGTTGTGCTAACATTAAAGTTTGTCTTCGTGTTTTGTAGTGTGTAGCCTACAAGTGCGCTCAAATAGTGCTTATCACTCAAGCGCTGTTCATAATCGAGCGTGAATTCGCCTTGTAGTACTTGGTTCTGTTTGTGTCCGATCGACCCCACCCCGCCTTCGTTGAGTCCGAGCGAGGTGTATGAAGGTGCGAAATAGTTTTGTGTAATGTTCGAACGAGAGACACCAAATGCCGCCTTGGCGGTCAGGTGTTCAGTAACGAAGTAATTTAATGCTGTGTTCAGCAATGAGTAGTCGTTGATGCTTTCAGCTGTTGTATTTTTGAGGTCCGACACTGGATTCGCCGCAATCCCGTTCAGTTTGAAGTATGCGTTTTCGTACGGATTTGTGTAGTTGTACGTACCGTCATCATTATATACGGGTACTACTGGCGGCATGAATAACGCATAGGTGAGTGAATTGGTTATACCTGCCGAATACGGTGACGAGAAGTAGTTGACCGGTTGTGTGGTGCTAAGTGAGTTTTGCTTTGTTTTTCCTAATGTTGACGATACGGTCAGTTTGAAAAATTTTGATAGTTGGTGATCAAGGTTTGTCCGTAAATTGTATCGTTTGAAGTCCGATCCGATCACGATTCCTTCCTGGTCGGTATAGGCGGCTGAAATCATCAAGTGTGTTTTGTCATTGCCTCCGCTCACACTTACTTCGTGATTTTGGCTTACTCCCGTGCGCAACACCGCATCCTGCCAGTCTGTACCCTTTCCCAATGAGGCTATTTGCTCATCGGTATAACCTCCGCGGTTGCCGAAATATTCTTTCTCCATGCGTGCCCATTCTGTAGCGTTGAGCAGGTCGAGGCGCTTTGAAGCGGAGCTGAATGAAAGTGTCGACTTGTATCGTACGGATGTCTTGCCTTCCTTACCTTTCTTTGTCGTTACGATTATAACTCCATTAGCTCCCCTTGAGCCATATATAGCTGTGGCTGACACGTCTTTCAATACCTCAATGCTTTCTATGTCACTCGGATTGATGAACGACAATGGATCAAGTGCGCTCTCAATGCTTCCGATTCCTGTTTTCTGTGTGCTAAGGTCGTTTTGGTATATAAAGCCGTCGACTACATATAATGGGTTGTTGCTTGCGTTGACTGAGTTGCCACCACGGATGCGTATCGCCGAGCCTGCTCCTGGCTGTCCTGAGGATGTAATGTCGAGACCGGCCACGGCTCCGCCAAGAGCTTGGTCGAGAGTGGCTGTTGGAAAACCTTCAAAGACATCTGCCGACACAGTGGCCACGGCTCCTGTGAGTTGTTCGCGGCGTTGTGATCCATAACCAATGATAACAACTTCGTCGAGTGCGTTGAAGTCCTCGCTGAGCCACAGCTCTATTGCCTCGTCGCTTGCTTCATAGACTTCGAGTTCTTCACTGAAGTAGCCTGTATAACTGACCACGATGACAGCTGGATATTTCTGTACGTTCACGCTGAAATTCCCATCGGCATTAGTTACTGCGAGTGTCTGTATGCCGTCATCTCCCTTCAAACTGACGGTCGCACCAATAATGGGATCGCCGAGTGCTTTGTCGCGAACTGTGCCGTGAATGTTCTGTGCCAGTGTGGCTGAAATACTGAAAAAAGATATGGCTATCGCAAGAACGTACCTTTGTGATATGCCAAAAAGAGTGTTATGTCCCATAAATGCGTTTGTTATTTGTGTGTTTTATTTTGTGTTTGTCGTTTTCCTATTTCAATGCCACGTTACTATAACTCCTCAGATACCCGAGTCGTTCCACGTAATCTTGTCCTAAGGTCGTGGCCCATACGATGAAGGCATCCGCCCGACTGCTGCCGCTCGTTATTCTTACGCTCCCTGTGGGCAGGCCGTTTTTACCATGGGTGCTTAGGAAGTTTGTAAGAGAGTCAAGGCTTTGTATCGCTATTCGCTCGTCGCTACTGACATGTCCGTCACCATCAAGGTCCACAGGTAAAATGACCAGTCCGCTTGCAGGCTTTCGTGTGTCGTTGTCGTATACCAGGCTTGCTACGTCTACTGCAATTGCGTCGGTGTGCTGTAATACCGCGGTTATGACGTTCTCTTCACGCCCTATCACCTTTTTCCCCTTTATGGCACTTATGTCAACGTTCAGCGTATGTGCTAACAATTCGGTTGTGGTGGAGTGTTTGCCTCCCAGTACGTATGTGGTGCCCTGTATGGGCTTCGGTTCTTTGCTGTCGAAATACTCGTCGATACTTTTACCAACAAACAACTCGCGGGTAAGTTTTGCATTCAATCCCTTGCGCAGGCGTTTGTCTTGGTAGATGGCACCTTGGGCATTTGCTATCGGCAGGAGTACATAGTGTGCGAGTGTGCCAGTCGCATTGCCGTCATCGTTGGTTATACTTACGACAGCGTCACCGTCTTCAGCTGTGCTGACTATCTCAGCCTCGAAATCCGGATCCACCTTGTGGTATTCGCTGATGAGGGCTTCCACAAGTGATTGCGTGAATCTTGCGTCTGCTATATTAATGCGAACGGTTTGCGCCTTGGCTGTTGGTATCGTAATAATTCCGAGTACGACCGCCATTGTCCTTGCTAATTCTATAATACGTTTACTTGCTTTCATTTTGTATATATCTTTATATAATAAGTTTTGTGATTTGTTTCGATGATGAGAAAGATAAGAACAATTCATCTTTCCCCAATAAATATATATTAAGGTGTAGCTGATTAGTTACACATACACATTCGACAGCAACAACACGCCACCGACATACAGCTTTTACTTTTTCCGTATTTTGGGAAAACAAAAGTAAAAGCTGATGCCGTCACCAATAATATAATAAATGTATACGTCATGCGTGTCTGCTTTTAGTGTTATTGTTTTGTCGTGCGAAAATCGTGTGGGTTGGTACAAGACCAACACCAACAACTGTCGCTTTTCAGGTGCAAAGTTACATACTTTTTTGTGTACATTCCAAATATTTTTCAAAGTTAAGAAAAACTTTCTAAAAGTCGATATGACCACAGTTAGTCTGTTCTGTAAATTTGAAGAATACCATAAACTCATAGAAAGATTTTCCATATAAAAAGGATAATGTACGGACTGGTCTCATACTGCTTTGTGATAAATATTTATAAGGATGGGATGGTTTGTTAAGTATTTTTCCTTATCTTTGCACTGAGTTTTGTTCCCCAGCCCGGGGATTAAAAGGGAATCGGGTTAGAATCCCGAACAGTCCCGCTGCTGTAATTCTCCGCTCCTATGTTAGTTAGGAGGCGGTTGTCGTAATGAGAGATTCATTTTTTGTCACTGGTGCCGATCATATATGGCACTCGGGAAGACACGGCAATTGAGGAGATAAGTCAGAAGACCTGCAAGACGGACCTGTGTATTACACCCTTTCGAGGAAAGAGGGTTAAGACGAAAATAGATGAGAACAAGGAAATTGGTGTACGTCGCCTGCATGCAACTCTGCATGGCGGGTGGACTTGAGGCGCAGAACATCACGACCGACACTGTGCGGGTTGAGGCGCGACGACTCACCGAGTCGGAACGCTCGGCAGCTCCCATGCAAACGTTTGGACGGGAGGATATAGCGCGGTTTGGCGTTACAGGTGTCAGCGACGTGGCAAGGCACATGGCTGGCGTACAAGTGAAAGACTATGGCGGAATTGGCGGCTTGAAGACCGTGGGCGTACGCAGTCTGGGCGCGGAACACACGGCGGTGCTCTACGACGGGGTGGCGATAAGCGACTGCCAGACTGGACAAATCGACTTGAGCCGCTACGCTATTGACAACGTGGAAAGCGTCAGTATGACGATAGGTCAGTCGGACAACATTTTCAAGACTGCCAAGCAATATGCCTCGGCGGCTGTGTTGGAAATCAGCACCTCCTCGCTTACAAACGAGCGTAAGGTTATAGTACGCGGCGGCTCGTACGGAATGTTCGGCTCTTCTGTGCTTTACCGCTCATTCGTAGGGCGTAAATTACACCTGTCGGCGTATGCGGACTACTTGAGGGCTGATGGCAACTACAAGTTCCACATGATGAATGGCGGAAAAAGTATTGACGAGAAGCGTGAAAACAGCGGTGTGGAGGGCTGGAAGGGAGAAGCGAACCTCGTGTGGATGCCAGACGACCGCCAGACGGTTGCCGTAAAGGCGTATATGTATGACAACAGCCGCGGGCTGCCTGGCAACGTGGTGTATGACAACACGTATGCGGCCGAACACACTCACGACAAGAACTATTTCGGACAAGTGAGCTACACAAACACACTGTCGGGAAAATGGAAGATAATGGCAAACGGCAAGTTCGACTGGAACTGGACTAAATACACTGACAGGGATATTGCCACAGTGACCGACGACAGGTTCAGGCAGACCGCGGTTTACGCTAATGCTACCGTATGGCACAGTCCCGCCCCCGGGCTGTCAGTCTCGCTTGCGCAAGACTTTGAATACAACTACTTGCATTCTAATCTTGACCACTGCCCGTTTCCTTCGCGCTTCACCCTTCTGACGGCTTTAGCCTCACACTATACGACTGGTTGGCTCACGGCGACAGCCTCTTTGCTCGGCACTTTCATCACTGAGGATGTGAAAACTGGCAAGGCGGCTGACGATCGTCACAGGCTTTCCCCTGCGGTGAGTATCAGCGTAAAACCTCTGGATGATGTCGACTGGCGTGTCAGGGCTTCGTACAAGGACATATTCCGCAGCCCCACGTTCAACGACTTGTATTATGTACTGTTGGGCAATCGTGACTTAAGTTCCGAGAAAACCAGGCAGTTTAATGTTGGCACCTTGTGGAACAAACCATTTCATGGGTTCGTGAGATACGCCAGTGTAAGTGTCGACGCGTACTACGGAAGGGTGAGCGACAAGATAGTCGCCATTCCAAGGATGTTTTTCTGGTCGATGTTTAATGTTGGCAAAGTTGAGACCAAGGGCGTTGATGTGGCTGTGGAGGCCGACGCTGCGATAGCGAGAAGTGTAAAGGTGAACGCGCTGGCTACATACAATTATATGCAGGCGCGCGACATAACAGACCGTTCGTTGAGCGTGTGGCACAATCAGCTGCCGTATACTCCAAAACATTCGGGAAGCGCAAGCCTCACGGTGGAGACTCCTGTTTGCAATCTGTCATACAACCTGGTATGGGCCGGCGAAAGGTACAGCCTGCAACAAAACAGCAGTGCCAACAGAATAAAGCCCTACACCGACCATTCGATAAGTGTTTACAAAACGGTAACCCTCTGCCAGACCAAAATCCGGCTGCAGGCTGACGCGCTCAACTTGGGAGACAAGAACTACGAGGTTGTCAGGTACTACCCTATGCCTGGACGAAACTATAAGGTCTCTGCCACTGTGACGTTCTAAGGCATACGACGCTAAGGAAGTAAGTTTCCCGCTCCGAGAGGAACAGAATTTGATAAAACAATTAGTACAACTTTTCAATTATAAACCATTTAAAAAAGGAAACAAAATGAAGAAGTATTTAGTTTACGCTCTCGCACTGACCGCATTTGCTTTTGCGGCATGTAGCGACGATGACGATGATGACAAGAAGGATGACGTGATTGTGCCAAGCACATCGGCCGTAGTGCTCAACACAGGCAACTGGAATGGTAACGATGCGTCGATAATGCGTTATGACCTCGTCAACCATCAGACAACATCCGACCTCTATTTGCAAGCGAATAACGAGAACCTGGGCGATCTCGGACAGGACATCATTAAGTATGGCAGCAAATACTATGTTACCGTCTCAAACTCTTCCAAGGTCGTCATACTCGATGCCGGATTCAAGATCATAAAGACTATCCCGTTCGCAGCCAACGACTCTGCAAGTACGCCTACAATGCCTCGTTACATGGCCGCCGCCAACGGCAAGGTTTATGTAACCGCCTACGACAGCAAGATCACCAGGATCGATACGACAAGCCTGGCTATAACCGGCAGTGTGGAAGTGGGTGACCACCCTGAGGGGATAAGTTATGCGAACGGCAAGCTCTACGCCAATATAAGCGGGTATGGATCGGGTTCGACAGTGGCTGTCGTCAATGAAAGCACTTTGACGAAGATTAAGGACATCGACGTGGTTCTCAACCCGTACACTCAAAGCGTGGTAGCCGATGATGGTAACGTTTATATCGTATCGAACGGCAATTATGCCGGAGCGTCGTGGTTGACGGAAGACCAATACGTCTACGCTACCGTACAATGTATTAATACTGTCACCGACGAGGTGTCTGCGGTTTGCAATGGTACATACATCGCGACGTATGGCGGCAAACTTTACGTCCTCTATTCTGAATACTACCTGCCAAGCCGTGCAAAGGCGTTCGTATATGACATCAGTACGAAGGAAGAGACCACTCTTACCGACCTAAGCCAGTTCTCCAGCCTTAATGGCATTGATGTTGACCCTACTACAGGCGATGTGTATGTCTATGACACTCCTTACGGTTCCAACGGTTTGATCTGCGGACCTATCAGGGCAGACGGAACACCGGCTTACAAGGTGCAGGCGGGATATTATACATGCAAGATGCTGTTTGAATAAGTACGTCTGATAACATTGGCCAATCAGGGTGATGCAATGTCCTCTGGTTGGCTTTTTTTACAATCCATCAATCGCGCATGACAACAGTAAGGAATTTGTTTGCATTAATGTTTGCCGTCATGATATCGTCCGCATGTGGCAACCAAATGTCGAATAAAGGAGCCAATGCAGGTGACACCATACAGATGAAGTATGCCAAGAACATCTGTATGGTAAGATATGACGGCTACACGAAGGTGGAACTCGCCAATCCGTGGAAGGAAGGATCCATACTTCACACATACATACTTAAAAACAAGGGGGCGAAATGCGCGCAATTGCCTGCCGGTACTGTCGTTGAAGTGCCGTTACAGGCATCTGCAGTGTCATCGGGTGTTCATGGCGGACTAATTTGCGAACTCGGGGCGCTTAGTCAAATCCGGTCTGTGTTTGAGATTGAGTACTACACAAACAAGGACATTCTTAAGGCGTACAAGAATGGGACTATAAGTAACTTGGGAAGCAGCCTCACGCCAAATATCGAGTCTATAATCGACGCACATCCCGACGCTCTTCTGCTTTCTCCATTTGAGAACAGCGGCGGATACGGGCAGATTGAGAACCTTGACATCCCGATCATCGAATGTGCCGACTATATGGAAACGTCGTCTCTCGGACGTGCCGAATGGATGAAGTTTTATGGTTTGTTGTATGGGAAGGCGAAGGAGGCCGACAGCCTGTTCGCCGCAGTTGAAAAAGAATATGAAAGGCTGAAGGAGCTTGTAGCGAACGTGGAAAACCGTCCGTCGGTCGTCAGTGAACTAATAACCGGCTCGACATGGTATGTGCCGGGAGGTAATAGTACGATAGGCCGGCTCATCACGGATGCCGGAGGACGCTATATTTTCGCGGACAACGACAAAAGCGGATCTTTATCGCTCGCACCCGAGTTGGTGTTTGATAAGGCGCAAGAGGCTGATGTGTGGTTCTTCAAATATTCCCGACCGACCGACATGACGTATGCTGAACTTGCGGCAGAGTCGCCCATGTATCCGCAGATGAAGGCGTTCAAGCAAAAGCGGGTTTATGCGTGCAACCTGTCTTATGTGCCGTTCTATAACGACCTGCCATATCATCCCGAACGCCACTTGCGCGAACTTATCAGGATGTTCCATCCCGATGCCCTGCCCGGCTACCAGCTGAAATACTACAAACTGGTCGCCGATTAGCGGCGTTGCTTTAATATCACATAGATTATAACGGGCGCACCCAGCAATGGTGTGACTACGTTAAGAGGTATCACCCCTTTCTCTCCAGGCAATACGCAGACAAGGTTGCATAGCAAGGCCGCCGCTCCACCGCACAAGATGGTTACGGGCAACAACGTATTGTGGTTTTCCGTACGGAGAATCATACGTGCCACGTGCGGCACGGCAAGGCCGAAGAAGGCTATCGGGCCGCAAAACGCCGTGGTGACAGCTGTCAGCAATCCCGTTGCGACCAACAGCAGGTTACGTGTCAGCCGTATGTTGATACCAAGATTTTCAGCATATTGATTGCCCATTAGCAGTGCGTTCAGTGGTTTAATGAGCATCACCGACATAGCCAGACCCAAAAGGCATATGGTGGCAAAAAAAGGAAGTTGGCGCATGGATACTCCTCCAAAATTACCCATACCCCATATAACGTAGCTGTGTACGCCCTCTTCTGTCGATACATAGTTGAGCAGCGATATGGCGGAGGATGTGATGTAGCCTATCATTATGCCTGTAATAAGCAACATGAGGTTGCTGCGTATGAAGGTTGAAAGGCCGAGGATGATGGCCATGATGGACATAGAGCCTATGAAGCCCCCTATCAACACCGATACAAAGCCCGACAGGGTGACTCCTCCGGCTGTTATCGTTCCACCGCTCGCAAGCATCACTATCGCCACACCCAGACTGGCACCACTACTGATACCGAGTATCGACGGACCTGCCAGCGGATTTGCGAAGGCGGTTTGAAGCATCAAGCCCGATACCGCCAATGAGCCGCCGCACAACAAGGCTGTAACGGCCTGTGGCAGGCGCGACTGAAGTACGATGTAGCTCCAGCTCGCACGCTCCGCCTCCTTTCCTGTCAGAATGTCAAGAACCGCGGAAAAGGGTATGTCGACCGCCCCCCAGAACAAGTTGGCTATAAAGAGGACGACTATCAGTACCGATATTGCGATGATGGTAAGCTTGTGCATTATCCTGTCCTCCGAACGTCTGTATGGATTGGTATAGCCGCGACTACATCAGCAACCGCTTTTTGCCGTCGATAATGTATATGCCTTTTGAAGTAACATCCTTGACTTCCATGCCTCGAAGGTCGTATTTCTTTCCATTGCGCGATTCAGCCCTTGTGCCCTTTATAGCGGCAGGTGAATTATATTGGACTTTCAAGCAGTCGATGTCCGGCATCCAGTTTGACGTGTTATACAGGCGGATGGTGTTATAGCCTGCCTTGAGTTCGGCGTTGAATGTTAATGAGCCGATGGTGTTCCAGCCTCCGGAATTCGCCTTGAACCTGTCGATCCTTGCGCCGTTGACTTCCACAATTATATAGCGGTCTTCACCCGACAAATAATCGATAGTGAATGTATAATTTCCACCATCTTTTGAATAGACGTTCTTCCATATCAAGTCGTTGTCGCCCTTCTTGCCCAACCATCCGGCTTTCGCTCCGCCCGAGCATGAATTGTTCTCCTCGTATATTCCCGACGGGGCGGTTTGATTGTTGGTCAGCTCTTGATATGCGGTGATAAATCCGGTCTCAGCCTCGTAAAGCGTGCGTTCGAACCGTTCTTCGGCTTCCACCCTGTATATCTTCGTTCCGTGTGCCGGCACGAGGACGGAGAAGCTTTCGGTACAGTCCTTCAAGTCCTTCTTCAGAAACAAGTCCTTCATCTTTACGTTTCCGCCGAGGTCAATGTCGGAGAATGTCAGCGTCATGGTCTTGGCCGCGTCTCCCAAGTTCACAAGGGCGACCGCGCGTATGCCGCTGTTGCATTTCTCTATGTCTTTTACAAGTATGTACGTCTCCCCGCTCCTCTTAACCACGTATGCTTGTTGGAACAGCGTGTCTTGATTCAACGCTATCAGCTCGGTGTTGCACATAAGGTCGTGGGCGGTCTTTGTTATGCCGTTCATGTCGCATCCGATGAGCAAAGGCGAGTTCATGATACACCACAGTCCGAAATGGGTCTTGTCTTCTTCAACCGAAAGTCCCCTGCCCACTTCGAGCATGTCCATGTCGTTGTATTTCCCCTCGCTTGAATATGCTGACAAATAGAAGTTCTCCTTCAGAATCGACTTTACAGAGTTCCAGCTGCAATTAATGTCGCCCGTGGTCCTCCAGCTTGTCGACACCTCGCCGACCCACGTACCCGGGTACGCCCATCTGCACACGTTCATCCGCACATCCGTACGTCCTGTCTTTTGAATCGCGTCCCAAATGGCGCGGTAGCGTTCTTCTTCTGGAAGGTCGAGCTTGTCTTTGTTGTGGTATGGCGATCCGCCGCAGAAGTCCACCTTGATGAAGTCAAAGTCCAGGTCGTTGAAGAACAGCCGGGTGTCTTCTTCATCGTGTCCGTACAGCCCTACTCCTATTCCGATGGTGTCTCCTCCGAAATATGAGGCACACGTATTCTTTCCCGCGTCCGAGTAGATTCCGGCCTTCAGCCCCTTACCGTGAATATAGTCAACCACGGGTCTCATTCCGTTGGGAAAGCGGGTCGGGTGTATCAGCAGATGACCGTTGGCGTCGCGACCTCCGAAATAGCCGTCGTCGATGTTCACATACTTGTAGCCGACTTCTGAATAGCCGTTGGCCACCATTGCGTCCGCCTGACTTCTTATTATCGAGTCACTAATATTAAATCCATAGGTGTTCCACGAACTCCACCCCATGGTCGGTCCGTTGTCCGATAATGTCTGTGCATTCGCACGCAAGCCGACGGATGCAATCACGACAAGCAAAAATAATTTTCTCATAAGTTTGTATTTAGTTGTGCAAAGTTAACCATTATTTTAAATATAAACGTTATATTTGCATATATTTTTCTTACAAAACAACTATGCAAACTATTTGTGCCAACTCTACAGCGCAGGGAGGCGCTGTCGGCATCGTTCGTGTATCGGGTGACAAAGCGATTGAATACACCGACCGTATATTCAGCGGAAAGCAGCCGCTGAGTCAGGCAAAGGGATATACTGTACACTATGGGACGATAAAGGATGTGGACGACGTACTCGTCATCGTCTACCGCGCTCCGCACTCCTACACGGGTGAAGATTCGACTGAGATCATGTGTCATGGTTCAAGTTACATCATCGGCCGCATCTTGGAACTACTGATGCAGGAAGGCTGCGTCATGGCCCAGCCGGGCGAATACACAAAGAGGGCGTTCCTCAATGGAAAGATGGACTTGAGCCAGGCAGAGGCTGTGGCCGACCTCATTGCCGCAAGCAACGCCAGGTCGCACCGGCTTGCGATGAGCCAGATGCGCGGCGGTTTCAGCCGCGAGTTGCGGCGGTTGAGAGACCAACTGTTGGAAATGACCTCGCTACTTGAACTGGAACTTGATTTCAGCGAGGAGGATGTGGAGTTTGCCGACCGACGGCAGCTGTTTGCGCTCGCTGATGAAATAGACACCGTTATCGCGCGGCTGGTCGACTCTTTCAAAACCGGCAATGCAATTAAGAACGGCATACCTGTCGCTATAATCGGAGAAACAAACGTTGGAAAGAGCACGCTGCTCAACCAGCTTCTGCATGAAGACAAGGCTATTGTGAGCGACATACACGGTACTACACGCGATTCAATAGAAGACACTATCACCATTCAAGGCATTATGTTCCGTTTCATTGATACCGCCGGCATAAGGGAGACTGACGACACGATTGAGCGTATGGGCATAGAGCGTTCGTGGAAGAAGGCCGAAGACGCTGACATAGTCCTGCTTGTGACCGACAAGCCGGTAGCGCGAATTCCCAGGTCGCACCTCGATGGCAAGAAAATAATAAAGGTGTACAACAAGGCGGACGTCAACGGGCTCCCGACTGGCAGACGAGGTGAGGACGGCGTGGCGATATGCGCTAGCAGCGGCGAAGGTATAGGCCAGCTGGAGCAGATGATAGTAGAGGCGGCGCATCTCGACAATGTAAGCGACTCCGACATCATAGTGACAAATATGCGGCACGTGGAAGCCTTGCGTGGAGCATTGTCGTCAATCCGCAAAGTGAAAGCACAACTCTCCGCCGGTGTTTCCGGCGACATAATTTCAATGGACCTTCATGCGTGCATCGACGACTTGGCCGAAATAGTCGGAGACATCACCAGCGACGATACGCTTCACAACATATTCAAGCATTTCTGCATCGGAAAGTAGAGACTTTGCGTGGGAAAATAGGTAAATGCCAGTGATTTGATGCGTGGCGGAAGTTCCGGATGTCAATTCAGAAAACTGCCGCGGTCAGCCCCGGACAGCCGTCCGTGGCATTTTTTATATTTCTTTCCCGAACCGCACGGACATGGATCGTTAGGGCGTATTTTCTTTCCTGTTTCTGGATTTACACCTTTATATAGTGCCGCCTCGAAATCTGCATTATCTCCATAATGGGAAAACTGAGGTTTGATGCCAAAGACGCTGTTGCCAGCCGGGAAATGAATGGGACTCGAGTTCGGAGTATTGCCGTATCTCATTTTTGACACTTCTTCGGATGAGTGTCCGCAGAATATCCATTGCGGCATCTTGTTGTTAAAAGTCACTATCTCGTCCATAACATTTTGCAACTCTTTAATGTTCTTGATATTGGCCGAGTTCACAAGATCGGATATCACAGAGGACGAATGGGGACTTATTTGGCGCGCTACCCAGAATTGTGTTAGAGCCACCTCTGCCTGTCCTGCTTTTCCCATGTTCTTCTCTAACAAGGCCAGCAGTTTCCTGGCGTATGGCACATGATCTACAGGAAATGGCATAATTCCCCATTGAATGATCGTTTGCGAAGTCGCATTTACATTGTAATCTATCCCCTCGTATTTGGTGATAGATTCAATAATTATCTTCCGGTAATCTTCGAAAAGAAACGGGGATGATATGAATTCATAGTCGCCGGCGAACTTGAATATTCCATCGCTCAACAAATAACGGCCTCTTAGATAAGCCTCGACCTCGTCATTTTGCATATTCATTTGCTTGGCTATGAATTCGACAAATTCCTTCATAGCCATTATTCCGAAAATGTTGAGGTAACCCATGACGATCGTCTCCAAAACACTCTCTTTCTCTTCTTTTTTCCTTTTTTCGACTTCTTCTACATGCCCTTTTAGCACCTGTTTCAAGTCTGTTGGCAGATCGTACATTTCAAAGTCTTTGATATCAACCCTGTCATACATGCAAAGAATGCCTAATTTGTAAAGCGACATTTGACATTCCATAATTGGGGCGTTTATTACATTTCTTTCACCAGCTGCACATATAGACTTAACCATGTAAAGTTCATGTGTTGTCAGTCCTTCAAGGAATTTCTGTGGACTACTGAGTATTTTATCCGCTATAGCGTCGGCAACAGCCTCTTTCTTGAGGCTTGTCGGAACTTTAAGACCAAAGATTTGTGCGGCATGCATAAGCATGTCTTTTGTTGACTCCATCAAACACTCTTTCAGAGTTCCGCTGTTTATTTCTGTTTCTGCCATTACTTTGCTTTTAGTCATTTGTTCGTTTGTTTTTATGTTTGTACTTTTGTTGTTCAATATATCATTCTATCACTTCCGTTTGTTTGCCGTTTTTGATCTTTGACATTGGTCTGATTTGACAGATTGGTCACAAAGTTAAGAAAAAAACTTATAACCGTATGAACTGTTCACTAAGATTACTTTTCTTTGTGTGATGCAAAAATGATTTTTCCGAATGATTGAATTGAGCTACAAATATGGCAAATAAGATGGTCAGATGCCGACAGTCCGTCCATATTCTGAAGAGTACTACAGAATACGCCTTCTGCCTTGTATGCGGCTCCACCGCCCGCTCGAAAGTTTCAAAGTTCAAATATCCGTTTGTTTGGTAGTACATAATTGACTACAAATTTACATTCTTATTTTGGAATAAAGGTATAAGGTCACTATTATTTTGTATCTTTGTACTTATGACAGACAAAACAAACGTTATGAATGAGGGCGGCTTCAACATTCCGAAAGATTATACCGTTTGCTTTCAAGGCGACTGTCAGAGAGTCGAAGAGTGCATTCGGTACTTCGCAGGGCTGCACATCGACGACCGTCCATTGAGTACAGTCGTTCTGCCCTCGGCAAGGAAAGACGGTACGTGTAAGTGGTTCAAGAAAGCGAGGACGATTCGTGGTGCATGGGGATTCCAGACACTTTTCAATGAGGCAAAGGCGAAAGACACCCCCACTTTACGTAAGAAAATCAAGAACTACCTTGGCGGTAACGGCACATACTATCAGTATCACCACGGCGAAAGACTACTGTCACCAGAACAACAGGAATGGATTCTTTCCGTATTCAAACACAATGGTTACACCGAAAAGTTGGTGTTTGATGGCTATAAGGACATTATTGATTGGTGAATAACGAATGGCCGGAATATTACAAGGCTTTTGTAATCGAATTACAAAAGCCTTGTAA
>CAZHZH010000003.1:0-4767 GCA_964537205.1 uncultured Bacteroidaceae bacterium | reverse complement strand
TTGTAATGCCATTACAGAGCCTCTGTAATTTCACAAGTATAATACGGATGCCACATAAAGCATCATTTGTCCGTTATGCCCACCCCTAAGGTCGACGGGTAAACCACAACATGCAAGGGGTCTGTATTTTGTCTTTCTTCCTTGTTGTTGATGTGCCGTGGCGATCGTCCTCATAACCCACTGCCTTGGCTTCATTCATCTTTAATCGGATTTTATTTTACGACACTATCCAACCAGTCGAAAAGCTCTTTCAGGGAATAGTCGCCACTGTGCGGGCGGTTCCATGCCAACAGGTAGTTGACATCCCTGCCAAGGTTATTTGCCTTAATGGAAAGGTTCAGAGCTATTGGGAAAGCTGTATCACGGTCGATGGCTCCGTGGCGGATGTACCAATGCGGTGCAATGGTTGACTGAACCGACTGCATCTGCGTCATGGCATTGAGCAGTTTCTCATTGGCAATGACATTCTCTGAGAGCGTCACACCATGCCGTGAGGCACTGTACTCCGTGAAGTTGGCGGGATTGTTGTTCACATCGCCGAACTCATCGTTCTCACCACTCGCCTCATTGTCCGCAACTCCCCAAGAGTCAAAGGCGGGTACAGTCTTAAGTGCGGTCTTGTTGGCGACATAATTAATGTATGTAGGCATGTCAAGGTCTATGATGTACTCACCTACTTGTTTTGACATCTTAGGCATCTTCATGCCTCCCGTCATTCGCCCTCCATTAATTGGGGCAAACGTACCTGCCTCTGTATTGAACTTGAAACCAATGGAGTCTGGTATCTCTGCGCCTGCGTCCTTGGCAATCTGTGCCGAACGGATGATCTCATTTTTAATGAAATCAAGATAGTTGTCAGCGGTCAATGCTGTGCCATCATCAAGTTTCAGTCCAAGACTATTGATATATGCAGGGAACAATGCCGCAAGTTCCTTTGTCACCTCACGGTGGGCCGCGTCATTTGCCTTTCGCGAGTCTGTATTGCCATAAAGCCATTCGTATGTCATATCTGCATGGCTAAGGTCTGAAATCGGGCAATAGCAGACGGCAGCGAAAATATCATCACGCTCCATTGCCGCTCCCATCTTGTCGAGCAATGGTTCATAGTCGGGATTGTTGCCTGACGCTCCAAGCAGCGCAGAGAGTGCGCCACCGGCAGATGTGCCGTCAGAAACAATCTTGTTGGCATCGCCAGGCATTTCCTTGTCGAAATGGCGGAGATAGCGCACTGCTGCCTTCAAGTCAAGGATTGCAGCCGGAGCTTTCCCGTTATAAACTTTTTTCTTCTTGACGGTAACGTATGACATTCTTCCTCTTGCTCCCGGAATGGCGACCACATAGCCGCGCAGCAAAGCCATGCCAGTCGCATCTCCGGCAGAAACAGTACCCGGTGCCGACGGCATGTAGCCGCCGATGTTGTTCTTCAGGAAGATGGGAGAACTTTGTGTCGAGCCGTCTGGTACATAAACGTTCATGTACTGGTAAGTGGAGTCCTCCACGTTGGTCACATAATAGAGTTTTGTGTAAGCAGTATAGTGAACCGTCTGCCCTGTGGGCATCGTCACAGACCCTGCCACGCCTTTCGCCGGATCGAAAGACAGTGCGGGCGAGCGCAATGAAAGTTTACTTTCAGATTGCCGGGTGCAGCCTGTCTTATGTAATGCCGGCTTCGGCATCTCCGAGCGGGCAACACCGGTACACACAAAAAGTGCCGATGTTATCGCTGTAATTAATAACTTCCTCATAATGGGTTCATATAAAATTGACGATACAAAATTACTCGTTTCTGTTTGCTTAAACAAATTTCATTCAAAAATCACAGTGCCTAATTTAAACTATGGATTTTGATTATCCAATTCGGCAAGCCAGTTTAATAGCGGTTTTATCTGGTCGCTCTGTATGATGGTTGCTCCCAATGATATTGGTTCGCCCCATGCATGGTTTGTGTCGCCGTGCATTGAGACATCCTTGTAATCTCCCGACAGGCCGTCCGCTGAAGTGTTTATCAATATGCGTGACTTTCCCTTTGTAAAGTTGACAGCCTTGGCGAGATTCCTGTCATTGCTAAAAGACAGCTCTACGGCAACAGGATGGTTACTGACAACCTTTTGGAGATTATTCAAGGCGTCCTTACTGTCAAGATTAATCTTGGGTATGAACATCAGTTCCTCGTCATTGTCAACACCGCCAAGAATAGCAATGTTTTCCGTGCCTGTCGCCTTTACTGCCGCAAGAATCTCGTTACGGTATTGGGCCGCATTGGCAAACTCTATGAGTATCTTTCCCTTCGCGTATGAGAGAATGTCAACAAGCGTCAGGTGCAGGTTGCGGTCGGCAATCACCGCATGATTTGCTTCTTTTATAGGGTGCGCATCGGCAATAACATTGCCAACGGAATCACGAGAGAGATAGATTGTCGCTATTGCCGCACCCTTGTGAACCGCCTTGCGGGTGGCATGGATGCTGTTGGCGGCTGTGCCGTGCCAGTCGCCTTTGTTTGCATTGACAAGAACCTGTGTCGATGTCGGGTCTTTGAGAATAGAGAGAATGCTGTCGGAACGGTGATCTCTGGTCTGACGGAACAACCAGTCGCGGACTTCGGTCAGCTTGTATGCATAGTCGAATGATGCCATGTGTTCGTTGCCTCCACCAGTTTCAGGTAATACTGAGCCTGTGGTAAAGGTAATGAAGTTGATGTCGTCGCCTTTGGAAAGAATCTTTCTCACACTGTCTTCCTGCTCTGAGTCAGGCAGCTTGGCACTCCACTCGGCTGTGACATAGTCGGCATCGTTTTGGTCGAGGACCTTTGCAAGTGCGGCCATTCCCTTAGGCACTTTTTCATCGCCTCCGGCTACGATATAGAAAAACTTCTTTCCTGCGAAGCTTGCCATCTTAGACGTGTCCCACTGGCTGCCGACAAACATCGATGTTGCAAACATGTCGGGATAGGTGATGTTCAAGTAGAACGAAATCATTCCACCCATCGACTGACCTGTGGTATAGAGTCTGTCTGCGTCTATGCTGTATTGTCGCTGCAAGTCGCCGAGCAAACGTACCACACTTCCAACGTGCGGACTGACAAAGAATGTGTCATTCACCACAACCTTGTCCTGAAACTGTGGCACAAGCACAAACCCCGGATGTTTAGCCTGGTCGGAGTCAGTAACAAACACTAATGCGCCATAGCCTTGCGTCAGTGGTGCCGTCACTTCCTTGTTGGTCGTACTTGCGTCCGCCATATAGAGCAACAACGGGTACTTCGTCGCAGGGTCGTAATCCTTTGGGATAAACAGATTATAGTCGATAGTGTCGCCCGTAACTGCGTCGTAATACTTCAACTGGCGGTATTTTGGCACTTCGGTTTTAATCAGTTCTTGTAAAACCTTGTCGCCACTCTTGTCTACAGCCGCGCCGCCACGATGACGGTCACCGGCGTTGACATCCCGTGCTACTGCCGCGAAGCTCACCAGGAGCATTGCAGCAAGCGTCATAATAGCTTTTCTCATGTCTTTCTTTATGTTATGAACCTACAAACCATCTTCCTGTCGTTCATAACTGGATTTACGTGACCGTCCTTATGACGACACACTACACGTTATATCCTTCCGGGAAGATTTAAAATCACGTGCAAAAATAGCGAAAATAATTGGATTATGCAAATAAAACTGCATTAAATTTCAATAAAATGCAATAATATACATCATTACTAACAAACCAACAACACAAACTTTAATTCTTATGACAACACAAACCTACACCAAGTCAGACCTGACTTTCAACGTCTTCTACAACGAGGACACCACTACCAAGGGATTTCTTCAGACGCTTGTCTTGAAGAACCCGTGGGAGTGGGCAATGCTCCGACAAGCCTTTGAGGGAAAGAAAGACGCAACCATCACCCTCGTTGACCGCTACATTGAGACTCCTTTTCATTGCCTTCTTACCGTCTTGCTGTTCAAGCAGGTGATGGAAGAACTCGGTTTCAGCAGCTCAAAGCTCCATCTTATCCTCACTCCTATTAAGAAGGAGCAGCCGGGAAAGCAGGTTACTGTCAACGAGAGTTTCGGCATGACCTTCGAGCGCAACGATTTCCTGCGTGAGTGTTTCAGTCTAATCCTTGGCATGGAAGTCTCCATCACCACAAAGCGTAACCCCATCCATTGCCGCGACCTCAAAATCTCCACGGAGGACTTTAACCTTTACCTAAGATTTGAGGGTGGCATCGCAAAAGGATGGCAGCCGGTAAACAAGTATCTGGCTGAGCTTCCTGCCGACGAACTTCTTGAACTTCATCAGAGCGACCTGCCATGCAGCAACGTTTATGTTCATGGTCATAGCCGTAATGGTGTGTTCATCAGCATTGAGTTGCAGCCAAAGGACAAAAAGGAGCCAATCAAAAATTGATACATTTCTGTTTTCTTTCATAGTCTGTTGAGAGTATGGGTGTCAGCCACTTGGCATCCATCTCTTTTTTCGATTTCTTGTTGACAAAGCCGACTAAGCAAACATATTGCGGACATTGCACAGAGCCGACTGAGCAAACTAAGCAAACATATTGCTGATATTGCACAGGGCAAACTAAGCAAACATATTGCTCATATTGCACAAGGGGTGGTCAAGTCCGCAGTCTGCGGAGAATTGGAATTCTATTAAAAAATACAGATAAGCATGATATTGGACATATAAACCACTAAAGATACAACTAAGCAATACAAAACTAAGAGAACTACCATTAGGATGAATACCCGTCTGTATTACCTATATTAT
>CAZHZH010000002.1:0-54480 GCA_964537205.1 uncultured Bacteroidaceae bacterium | reverse complement strand
AATGAGTCGGTTATCTGCGGCATAGTGTCGGATATGATGAGATACGGATGCTTCGACCGCAAACCTGCACATTGCGAGGAGTCGGCCGGAGCCGACTCCTGTGCAAAGCACAACGAGACCTCTGCACCTGTAAGCATAAACACGCATACAAGGACAAAATTCTTAATACAATCTAATGTATCAAGAGTTGAGATCATAGTGTGGTCAATGTTCTTCGTCGTCTAATCAATATTCGTCGCAAAGATACGATTTTATTTTGTATGCATGTATCGTTTCAGCGCAAAATTGTTATTTTTTCTGACTATAATCATTCAAAAGTTGTCAGATTGGGGATTGTTCATGGCAATAGTGTCTGGATAAGGCAATAAAAAAGGGCAGCCGAAGCCACCCTTTACATAAATCTGATTTATCTCTAATCATCTAACATACACTGGTGATACCACGAAAGTGAATGTGCGGTCTTGACATGGCATCTGGTATTCCGAACGCGGCCATGCGCCCCATGAGTTGACACACCCCGTACCCATCTGCCGTTCGGCGATGTGTACCGATGTAAGAGGTCGAGGAGTAAGGTCGCCGCTATGCCACTGCGCCTTTTCAGGAGCAGGGTCGAGATCCTCATAAAGATAAGGTATCGACTGGCACTCCATTGGAGCGGTGCCAGAGAACAGGAGTCCGGTTCCGGTGCTGTCTGTCACCTTCCACCAACGTACTTGGGTCTTGTTGCCCGACTCTTGCGGACGGATATAACCCCAATACTGGTCGGCTACCGCCTGGCGGTACACGCCCAGATTGGCGAAGTTGTTTCGGTCGATATAATTCTCCTGCGGTCCCTTGCCATAGAACTCAATGGAGTTGAACGCCTGCCCCATCTCAAGTTCCATGCCGTAGCGCAGGAGTTGAGGATAAGAGGCACCGTCCGCACCCACCTTCATTTCCTCGGTGACAATAACACTGCCGGCAGGAGTGATGGTATACGTCAAGTTAAGAGTCGGTTTGGCAGCTCCTTCCTTTCCTTTTATATTTATGGTGTATCCAGCCTTAACGACATAGTTACCGTCCACAGCCTCATACTTGAAGCCGTTCAAGTGTATGTCAGGATTCATCCATCCACGCAGGTTGCGCTGCATTCCAGCTCCATAATCATTGTCGGTAGCAGCTCTCCAGAAGTCGGGTTTGAGTTCATAGCCGTCCTTCATCACAGGTTTGCCGTCCACGTCTATATATGCGATGTAGCCGGAACCCTTGTCGAAAGTAACATTTGTGTTTTCTGTCTTAACAACGAGATAAGCACTATGATCCTCCGCCTCCACCGCCTTGCCTGTCTTCTCCGCCGCAAGGGCGTCGGTGTTGACATATTGGTAGTCAGTGAGTACGAACTGGTCGTGCGCCACTATCTCGCCTTTCTTCATTAAAGGTGCGTCAGAATCGAGTGTATAACTGATATTGCAAACAAGTTCCTTACCTGCATAATTCTTGTTCTTAACAGCCTTGGCTATGGCTGTTATAGTGACCGACTTGCGTGATTGAGGCTTGATCTTCAGTCCGCTGACATCAATTGTTCCTTCGTCCACCTTCTCGCCTTCAGCCTCTATGACATAATGGAGGGTTATACCTGTGATAGGCACGAAGAAGTTCTCGTTGTATATCTCCACCTTGCCTTTGTTCTTATCTGAGAGAGTTGTCCAAATGTTCTGATAATAGTATTGCACTTCGTAAGCATGAGGGTTTGGCACGCGGTCAGGGCTTACAAGTCCGTTACAGTTGAAGTTGTTGTCGGATGCAGGGAAACGGCCGAAATCACCTCCGTAGGCATATATTTGCTTACCTGTAATCTTGCTCTTCGAGCGAAGTCCCTGATCGATGTAATCCCAAATGTAACCACCTTGATAAGCAGGATACTTACGTACCAAATCCCAGTATTCCTTGAATCCGCCAACAGAGTTGCCCATGGCGTGAGCATACTCACATTGTATAAGAGGGCGCGGGTTGTCACCTTGCGCGTATTTCTCGCAATGGTCATATCCGGCGTACATAGGACAATAAATATCCGTTTTTCCATTTTGTCCCGCCTGCTCATACTGACAAGGGCGTGACGGATCGTATTGTTTCACCCAATCGTATGCGTCTTCGAAGTTTTTTCCGTAACCAGCCTCGTTACCGAGCGACCAAACGATGATTGCAGGATGGTTCTTGTAAGTCATCAAGTGGTGACGCTGGCGTTCCACATGCGCATCGTGGTAATCCTCGCGCTTGGCAAGCGTCGCAGCCCCATAGCCCATTCCATGACTTTCGATATTCGTCTCCGAAGTCATATAGATTCCGTACTGGTCGCACAAGTCGTACCAACGCGGATCGTCAGGATAATGGCATGTACGCACAGCGTTGATATTAAGCCGCTTCATCAACTGAATATCCTGCACCATGCGCTCGTAGCTGACAACGTAGCCGTTGTCGGGATCGAGTTCGTGGCGGTCCACACCCTTTATCAACACAGGCTGGCCGTTAACCAGCAACTGACGGTTTTTAATTTCAACCTTGCGGAAGCCGACGTTTTGAGGGACTACCTCAACGACCTTGTCTCCCTGCTTCAAAGTGGCGTAGAGCCGGTAGAGATAAGGACTCTCGGCACTCCACTTATGGCAGTCGGCAAGGGCGATAACATCCTCCCTGTCAGCCTTATCGACACTTACGTTCAGTTGCTTCACAGTTTTGCCGTCCTTGTCAACCAAAGTAAATGACAGCACACTACCCTCCACAGGATTTGTGATGTTGGTCTTAACGGTCAGCATTCCGTCCTTATAATCCGGAGTGAGGTCGGGAGTGATGAAAATGTCATGTATGTGTGTCTTAGGGCGCGCATAGACATAGCATTCACGCGCTATGCCGCACAAACGCCAAAAGTCCTGGTCTTCCAAATACGAGCCGTCGCACCAGCGCATGATTTGCATGGCGATGAGGTTCTGCTCGCCTGGAACGATGTAAGGAGTGATGTCGAACTCAGCGGCAACCTTTGAGTCCTCGCTATATCCCACATACTTGCCATTTACATATACGGCGAGATTGCTGGTCGCAGAGCCTATGTGAATATAGACATTATCACCCTTCCATGAAGCCGGTATCAAGAAATGCTGACGATAAGATCCGACGTGGTTTTCCAAGCTCTTTACATAAGGCGGATTAGTCGCCCAGTCATTACGCCAGGCATATTGGTTGTTCACGTAGATAGGGTCTCCATAGCCGTTCAATTCCCAAATACCAGGAACGGGCATCGTCCCCCATTTGCTGTCGTCATAGTCAGTCTTGTAAAAGTCAGCCGGGCGACTGTCAGCGTCCTTCACCCAATTGAACTTCCATTTCCCCTCTATTGAAAGGAACCTGTCGGACTTCTTTTTATTGCCAGCCTGAGCCAATTGCTCAGTCTCATAAGCGAAATAGTCGGTAACATTGTCCAAACGGTTGTCACTATTCACTCGTGGGTTGTTCCAGCAGTCTGCCGGTTGAGCCTGCGCTGCGCCAAAAACGAGCGCAAAGCCAAAAACTGTTGTCAAAAATCGTTTATTCCTCATTCTTGTAAATATTAGTTCTGTCTTTGTATGCAAAGATACGAATCATTCCTGGTTATACAAAATTTATCGTCACAAAAATCAAGCACACGAGTCGGCATGAAGCCTTTTCACCTTCCACTTACATTATCATTTCTGCATGCCCCTGGATTTATACACCCGTTCCTTGGCCTCGTTTATTTCCTGGAACTTTCGTTTGGCAGCCTCTTTTACATCATCACCGAGGGTCGCCACCTTGTCAGGATGGTATTGTAAGGCCATTTTCCTGTAAGCCTTGCGCACCTCCTCATCAGTCGCGTCGGATGTTATGCCAAGTGTCTTGTACGATTCTTCGAGCGAGTTTTCTCCCAATGAAAGAAGTTGGTTCACATCGTTTTCGCTTACGCCCAACGCCGCGGCCATCTCTTTCAAGACTGCGACCTCCGAAGCATGTACCTGTCCGTCAGCCTTTGCGAGTCCGGCGAGAAACGATACGAGTTGATAGCGAAAGTCAATGGGCATAAGACGCGTCATCTGGGCGCACGACTCCATTATCCTCATGTGCCAGTCAGCTTCGCCATATTGCTTCTTGTACTCGAACAAACGCAACAATATCTGTTCTCCCTGCCGTTCAGCCGCCTCGCCGAAATTGTTTCTTAAGAAACGACGCATGTAATCCATTTCCGAATGCATGATTTTGCCATCCGCCTGAATCATATTCGCGGCGAGAAGCATCATGGAGAAGAGGAAGCCGTTGCGTTCTTCCTGTTTGGTGTGTATGGTAGTTTGCGTCGTGACGTCTTGGTCTACAAACATATCAACGACCGATCCAAGACAGAATCCGACAAACGCCCCTATAGGTCCGGCTGCGAAAGCTCCAAGTACGCCGCCTATCCATTTTCCTATTGCCATATTCGTTTATTTTGTTTTATCATTACCGACTGGTAAAAGCGAGGACGGAATCCATTCTCTCGCTAATCTTATATCTGCATTTGCTTATAATCCTTCGCCAATCCTCCCTGAGCCGTCTCCTTATATAGTGAAGGGAGGTCATGACCCGTTTGCTTCATAACTTCCACGACCTTGTCAAACGACACCCTGTGCATGCCATCAGAAAAAGCCGAGAAGATATTGGCGTCGAGGGCGCGCGCCGCAGCGTACGCGTTGCGTTCTATACAAGGGATTTGAACCAACCCGCACACAGGATCGCATGTCATTCCGAGATGATGTTCCAATCCCATCTCCGCCGAATATTCAATTTGAGCCGGACTGCCGCCAAACAACTGGTTGGCGGCCGCGGCGGCCATTGCGCACGCCACACCGACCTCACCCTGGCATCCTACCTCCGCTCCACTAATTGAAGCATTGTGTTTCACCACATTTCCTATAAGTCCGGCAGTGGCCAACGCACGCAGGATGCGCGCCTCACTGAAGTTCTTGCTTTTCCATAAATGGTAAAGCACACCTGGCAACACGCCACACGAGCCGCAAGTGGGAGCGGTTGCGATTCTGCCGCCAGAAGCGTTTTCCTCACTTACAGCCAGCGCATAGGCAAACACAAGTCCGCGCGAGCGCAGGTTGTCCTTATAACCCGATGCCTTTACATAATAAGCGGCGGCCTTCCTGCGTAAATGCAAAGGTCCGGGAAGGACTCCCTCCTTGTCGATTCCGCGCTCTACCGCCTGGTACATCACCTCCCACACATCGTGGAGATAGTCCCATATTCCATCGCCCTCACAGTCTTCCACATACTCCCAATAGTTCTTGCCCGACCATTCGCAATATTGCAGGATTTCGGTAAGGGTGTTTTTGTCGTACACCTCAGGTAGCTGTTCACTTTCCTTGCCCTCCTCCGCCAAAGCGCCTCCGCCAATACTATAGACAGTCCAATCATCAGTCACATGTCCGCCGGCATCAAAGCTCTTGAAGTTCATTCCGTTCGGGTGGAACTTTAGGAAAATGTCACTTCTCCATACAATCTCAGCCGTTGGAAGCATTTCCAGGATTGCCTTGTCGGTCATGTGTCCCTTTCCCGTAGCGGCGAGACTTCCATAGAGTGTCACCTTGAATGATTTTGCCTCCGGGTGCCTCTCTGCAAACATCTCAGCAGCCCGACGCGGACCCATAGTATGACTGCTCGACGGACCCCGGCCAATGCGGTATATCTCTTTTATTGTCTTCATATCACAAACAACCTTTTAACGAGAAGACAAATATACTACAAAAAACGATCGATCGGAATCCGTTGGCGTTGAAATGTAGTCCTATTAATGCTTCAAGGCTTCAAGAAGGGCCTTGATTGCCTTGTCGGCATCACCCAAAGAGTCGATAAGAGAGACGAACTTACTGCCGATAATCGCACCGGAAGCATTATTCAGCGCAGCCTCGTAGGTTTGCTTGTTTGAAATTCCGAATCCCACCATACGCGGATTGCGAAGTCCCATGCCGTCTATGCGATTGAAATACGCCTGCTTTTGCGCATCGAATTCCTTTTGGGCGCCGGTTGTAGCCGCCGAGCTCACCATGTAGATGAAACCGTCGGTATGTTCGTCTATGAACCGGATACGCTCATCGGAAGTCTCAGGAGTAATGAGCATGATTACATGGATTCCATACTTGTTGGCTATCGGCTTCACTTCATTAAGGTAGTCCTTGAACGGCAAATCGGGGATAATCACCCCGTCTATGCCTACCGAACCGCACTTCTTGAAAAAAGCGTCATAGCCATATTGATATATAGGGTTCAAGTAGCCCATCAAAATGAGTGGTATCTTTACCGACTCACGGATGTTCTCAAGTTGCGAGAAAAGCAGGCGGAGCGTCATTCCGTTCCTCAACGCTTTGGTAGCCGCATCCTGAATTACCGGGCCGTCCGCCATCGGGTCGGAAAACGGTATGCCGATTTCTATTAGGTCCACGCCGTTGCGTTCAAGCGTCTCGATTGTGTTGACGGTTCCGTCGAGCGTAGGATGCCCCGCACAAAAGTATATAGACAAGATCCCTGTCTTCTTTTCCGCAAACAATTTATCTATTCTGTTCATGCTGTTATTTCTCTTTATAACCATTTATCTAATTCCCATTAATTGTATAAGTCTATAAGACACATTATCTATTTTTCAAACGGGAAAGGAATTCCCGTATCAAATCCACGTCCTTCACCGCAGGCGAAATCTCGAAACGACTGTTAATGTCGACCCCGGCAAAGCGAGGATGTGACAATCGGCTGATACTTTCGGCATCGTCAACGCCGATTCCGCCCGTGATTAAAAACGGCACGTCACCATGGTATGAGTCAAGCAAGTCCCAATCGAACTTCATTCCGCTTCCGCCATATACGCCGGCTTTTGTCTCAAATAGGAAACAGTCCGCCACGCCATCATACTTGCCTACAGCGTTCAAGTCGGATTTGTCCTTGATGTGGAACACCTTTATGAGTTTCACGTTTGGTACGCGTTCTTTGACCGAGGCGCAAAACTGAGGGGACTCATCGCCATGAAGCTGTATGAAGTCAAGTGCGAACTGCGACTGCCGGCGGATGATTTCCTCAAGCGAAGCGTTCACCATCACACCGACCCTTTTGCACTTGGCAGGCAAATAGGCGGGAGCTTCCTCGCCGACATACCGTGAACTTCGCGGATAGAATATGAATCCCATCCAGTCTACACCGAGCGACTCTACCTCCTTTATGTTGTCGGCATCACGCATGCCGCATACTTTGACTATCATACCGTTATTTCAGTTATGAATCGCGCCAAAGCCGCACCGGGGTTTGAATCCTTCATGAAGGTCTCGCCAATGAGAAATCCGCGGAATCCGGCTTCACGCAGTTGCCTTACAGTCTCGACGTTCCCTATTCCGCTCTCACTGACCAGCAGATAGCCGCTCGGAAGGCTCGACGCCATGCGGAATGAGTTCTGCACGTCAGTGTGGAACGTTCCCAGATTGCGGTTGTTCACCCCGACCATATCTATATTGTCGCCAACATAATCAAGCTCAGCCTCCGTGTGAACCTCTAATAGAGTTTCCAGCCCCAATTCGTGTGCAGTAGCCGCCAACGTACGGCATTCATTCTGAGTCAGGTCGGCAGCAATCAACAACACCGCGTCAGCACCGACAAGTCGTGCCTGAAACAACTGATATTCATCGACAATGAAATCCTTTCGCAGAATCGGAACACTTGTCTGTTCACGCACTTTAGGGATATAGCGCAAGTTACCGCCAAAATACGCCTCATCAGTCAGGATGGAAACAGCCGCAGCCCCGTTTTGGGAATACAGAGGTACGACATCCTCAACCTTGGCGTCTTCATGAATCCATCCCTTCGAAGGACTTTTACGCTTAAATTCGGCAATGACGCCCGATTGTGAAGCCGACAGCGAGGCGCGCATCGACAACGGGACGCGCACCTCTCCTTCTATCATCTTATCGACCGTGGAATACAGTTCGCTCGCAGGCACTGACTCTTTCTGCCGTTGAAGTTCCTTGCGCTTGTTCGCCACTATTTCCTCCAATATGTCTTTCATACAAATCGTGAATGTCAGCTGTTAAGTTCGACGAACTTTTTGAATGTAGCGAGAGCCTTGCCGCTGTCGAGTGATTCACGAGCCTGGTTGACCGTATCCTCAATGGTAAGATTCGGATTCATCACGCCGATTCCACATGCGGCATTGGCGATAATGACATTCTTTTGTCCTTGAGTAGACGTGCCTTCCAGTACGGAATCGAATATTTTCTTGGCGTCCTCGGCAGTCGCGCCTCCATAGATTTCCTCAGGCTGTATATAGTCGAGTCCGAGATCCTTCGGGGTGTATACTTTCTCAAACAGGTTGGTACAAATCTTGAACCCGCCAGTAAGTGAGATTTCGTCGTAACCGTCGAAACTTGTAATGACGCCATAGTGGTCGCCTATTTGCTGATGTACGTTATTATACAGCCTTTGCTGAGCCTGATTGGCAGCACCGTGAAGCGAGTTTTTTGGATGGCACGGATTGACAAGCGGGCCAAGGAGGTTGAAGCATGTCGGCACTTGAAGAGCCTTGCGTGTAGGCCCAACAAATTTCATACCGTAAGCAAAGAGCGGCGCATGGAAGTAGCAAATACCCGTCTCATCGAGTGAGCGTTTGAGTTTGTCGACATCGTCCGTGAATTTCACGCCATGTCCTAACAACACATTACTTGCCCCACTTACCGAAGTAGAGCCCGCGTTACCGTGCTTTGTCACTTTGTAACCGGCTCCAGCTATAACGAAAGCAGAGCAAGTTGAAATATTGAACGTGTTTTTCCCGTCACCTCCGGTACCAACGATATCCAATGTGTTATAGTCAGACAAGTCTACATACTTGCCAGTCTCCAACAGTCCGTCACGAAAGCCGAGAAGTTCGTCGACAGTCACGCCGCGGACTTGCAACGCCATCAGCAGGGCGGCTATCTGCGCCTCATTGTATTTTTCTTTCGTCAGGTTGAGCATAATGTCGTGAGTATCCTCACGGCTCAAAGTCGCTCCGTCAATTAATTTCAACAAATACTTTTTCATGTGTTTTTATGTTTAATGATTTAACCAATTTCTCATAATGACCTTACCGTCTGGGGTCAGCACGCTTTCAGGATGATACTGTATGCCCCTTATGTCATATTCCTTATGCCTAAGCGACATCATTTGTCCGTCGTCGCTGAAGCTTGTAGCCTCAAGGCAATCTGGCAGTCCGTCGGCAGAGACCACCCAAGAGTGGTAGCGGCCCACCATGATAGTGTCGGGCAGTCCTTGGAACAAGTAATCGTCGACCACACGGTGTGCTGGTGTGGCAACTCCGTGTACCACTTCTCCGACATTCACAAGCTTGGCGCCGAAATATTCGCCAAGAGCCTGATGTCCCAAGCACACGCCAAGAATAGGCTTCTTCCCCGCATAGTTTTTTATTACGTCGAGGAGTTGGCCAGCCTCGCTTGGAATGCCCGGTCCCGGTGATAATACGATTTTGTCGAAAGGCGCGAGCCAGTCCATATCGAACTTGTCATTCCTATAGACAGTCACTTCTGCGCCGAGCTCTTTCAATAGATGACTCAGATTGTACGTAAAAGAGTCATAGTTGTCTATGATAACGATTTTCATAATGATTCTGCTATTAAGATTGCCTTGCGCAACGCGCCCAATTTATTGTTCACCTCTTGTAATTCATATTCCACATTGCTCTTGGCAACTATGCCGCCTCCCGCTTGAAACCACAACTCATTGTTGCGTGAGACAAACGTGCGTATGGTTATAGCCTGGTTCAAGTTGCCGTTGAGACCGATGAAGCCGATGCAGCCGCCGTATGCTCCACGACAGTGAGGCTCATATTCAGATATTAATTGCATGGCGCGGACTTTCGGGGCGCCCGACAGCGTTCCAGCGGGAAAAGTGTCGATGAACGCCTTTATAGGGTCAGCCCCTTCGTCGAGTTCGCCCGACACCCGGCTCACAAGATGTATGACATGGCTATAGAACTGCATATCCTTGTAGAAGTCGACATGCACTCCATGGCAGTTGCGTGACAGGTCGTTGCGTGCGAGGTCGACCAGCATGACGTGTTCGGCGTTTTCCTTTGGGTCGTTTTTCAAATACAGTGCGTTTTTACGGTCTTCCTCCGCATTGCCCGTACGTTTCGTAGTTCCCGCTATAGGGTCGATATACGCAGTGCGCCCTTCTATTCTGCAATGTGTTTCCGGACTTGAGCCGAAGATCCGGAAGCCGCCAAAATCGAAGTAGAACAAATACGGGGAAGGATTGATGCTACGCAAGGCGCGATATAGTTTGAAATCATCGCCCTTGTATTTTTGGATGAAACGTCGCGACAGGACTATCTGAAACACGTCGCCGCGCAGGCAGTGCCGTATGCCACGGCGGATATTCTCCCGATGCTCGTCGTCAGTCAGAGTAGACCAATACTCACCCACAGGGTGAAAGCCGAATGTTTGATAAGGGCGCGAGTTACAGTCCATCTCCAACTGGGCCAGTCTGTCAGTTTCCCCATCCGCGAGAAGCTCCACAAGGATCATCTCATTACGGAAATGGTCGAACACCACGATGTCCTTATATAAAATATACAGCAAGTCGGGAGCGTCATTCGACTTTTGCGTCTCATCCTTTATTTTTATGTTTTCAAAATACCGCACCGAATTAAACGCGGTATATCCATAAAGTCCGCAGAAGTTGGAATAGTCGCCAGTGACATCAAATGAATGTATGAACTTATTAATCAACGCGGCGGCGTCATCGCCATTATTTACAGGCATAGACATCGACGTTCCGTCGGGATAGCGCGCGAAGCCAGTTCCATGTTCGATTGACACACTTGCAATCGGATGGATGCCGATGAACGATCTTGAGTTTTCGCCGCCATGGTAGTCCGACGATTCCATCAAGGCACTTTGCGGATAAGCGTCGCGTACTCTCAAGTATGTGCTTACAGGAGTATTCAAGTCGCCCAGAATCTTTTTTGAAGCTGTATGATAAGTAAACATATTGTAAATCTCCTTTTAGTCAATTGAAATTTTATCGACATACTTCAGGTACGTGTCTATGTCTTTATCTCCGCGTCCGCTGACAGTCAGTACGACGACATCATCGGGTTTGAACTGATTTGCGATTTTAGGCAGAAGCGCCAATGCGTGCGCCGACTCCAACGCCGGTATAATACCTTCGAGCCGTGTCAGTTCAAACGCAGCCCGCAAAGCCTCATCATCATTGGCTGAAAGTACGGTGGCCCGTCCTTTTTCATATAAGTTACAGTGAATAGGTCCTGTGCCAGGATAGTCAAGGCCCGCAGATATTGAATAAGGCTCTATCACCTGTCCGTCCTCTGTCTGCATGATTTTTATACGGCTTCCATGCAGTATTCCAACCGTACCCATTTGAAGCGACGCGGCGGTCTTTCCGCTTTCATTTCCTAATCCGCCAGCCTCTCCAAGCACTATTTTCACACGGTCGTCGTTCAGATAATGGTATATCGTACCAGCGGCATTGCTGCCACCACCGACACACGCCATCAAGTAGTCAGGGTAGTCGCGTCCTATTTTTTCTTTCAACTGCCATTTAATTTCCTCGCTTATGACCGACTGCAGCCTTGCCACCATGTCAGGATATGGATGCGGCCCCACAGTAGACCCTATTATATAAAAGGTGTCCGCGGGATGGCAGCACCAGTCGCGTATAGCCTCGTTTGTCGCATCCTTCAATGTTTTGTTACCAGTCTCAACAGGAACGACAGTCGCACCGAGCATCTTCATTCGTTCCACATTGACATGCTGCCGTTTGACATCGAGAGCTCCTTGATATACGGTGCAAGGCAAGTTCATAAGGGCGCAAGCCGTGGCTGTCGCAACTCCGTGCTGTCCCGCACCAGTCTCGGCGATAATACGAGTCTTACCCATTTTTTTAGCGATAAGAATCTGTCCGAGGGCGTTGTTTATCTTATGGGCACCCGTATGGTTTAAGTCTTCACGTTTCAAATAAAGCTTACAGCCATACTTTTCACTCATCCTTCTGGCATAGTATAGAGGAGAGGGGCGGCCAACGTAATCTTTCAGCAGCGCATGAAACTCATTCTTGAATTCCTCGCTTTCCATAATCGGCAAGTAAGCCTCCTTAAGGTTCTCAACGGTCTTATAGAGTATTTCGGGGATGTATGCGCCGCCGAACTCTCCATAAAAGCCTTCTTTGTCTACATTGTAATCCATCTTTTTCATTTTTATTTTTTAGTTACGTCTGTTACAAAAAAAATTGAGTTTGCCAGTTGGTTACCGACAAACTCAAAACACTTAATTAAATCCTTTAATTTACCTTATGAAACGAACTTCGTCATGAGTGAACGCCGAGCAACCTCAGATTATGTGAACCCAAGTTTTGCCAACGCCAATATGTATTATTGTTTCTATTCATGACGAGTGCAAAGTTACGTATTTCTTTTTTTTCTGCAAACGATTTACAAGATTTTTTTTGTATTTTCTTTGTTTTTTCGCCTCATCAAGGTCCTATTGCGACTCACTGGCCCTCCCGATAGAAGTCGAGCGCCTCATAAATGCGGTCTTTGCCCATCGTGCGGTTTATCCTTACTTTCCCTATGTCGCCCAACAACGCGAACTGTATTTTATCGCCGATATTCTTCTTGTCGTGCTTCATAAGGGCGAACAGCGCGTCGTAGTCGTCGCAAGTGAATTCGAATCTGCCATAGTGTTCGTTGATGAACGCCGCGACCTCGTGCATGGCCTCTGTCGGGAATCCAAGATACACGCTTGAAAGGTACAATTCGCATACGAGTCCCCACGCTACAGCGAAACCATGAAGTATAGGCGTGCCTCTACGCAATGAGAAACTCTCGATCGCATGTCCGAAAGTGTGTCCAAGGTTCAACGACTTGCGCAGTCCATGCTCGTGAGGATCGGATCGGACTATCCTTTTCTTGACAGCCACACTCTTACGAACCATCGATCCAAGTTTTTCATAATCTACGTCATCAAGATCAAACGACAAGAGTTCATTCAAAGTGGCAGCGTCCGACAGCAGCCCGTGCTTTATCATCTCCGCATAACCTGAAAGGATGTTGTCCTTGTCGAGCGTCCGAAGGAAAGTCGTGTCAAGAATCACTTTTACAGGATTGTTGAACACGCCTATCTCGTTTTTCAACCCGTTGAAGTTTATACCCGTCTTGCCACCCTCGGCCGCGTCGACCATGGCGAGCAGAGTGGTCGGTATGTTGATGAAATCAATGCCCCGCTTGAACGTTGACGCCGCAAAGCCGCCAAGGTCGGTCACCATGCCGCCACCGAGATTAATCAGCAGGCTGTGGCGTGTGGCCCCGCTGTTGCTCAGTTGCGTCCACACGTATGACAACGATTGCAGGTTCTTGTTGGCATCTGTACTTGGAATGACAATGTGTTGAGCGTCCCTCAAGGATGCCACATCGCTCACCACTGGCGAACAACACTTCTCTGTAGTGTCGTCGGTTAATACAAATATTTTGTCGTATGCCATTGCTTCTAACTCCTTCCCTTTTTATAACACAATGCAAAGTTACACATTTATTTTTAAAAGTCGTATGCCCGTCCATGAATTATGTCGTCAACAAAAAAGGTCATCCCCCCTTACACCTTATTATATATAGGAGAGTCGCCACTCTATTATTACAATTCCGTAACGTGAGTCGAAAAAAATCCGTTCAACGCATCCACGTTTCAATTATTTTCATATATTTGCACTTGAAAATATAAATTCAATCACAGAAAGGATTCATTAATTAAAAGAATAAAAGCAAAACTATGAGAAAAATTTTTACGTCACTTATGTTAGCCACACTGCTATTGGTTTCAGGCAGTGTGAGAGCTCAATTTACAGCAACATTGGAGGACAGCATACGTACGGGATGGACTGAAGGTTCAGACGTAACGTTCAATCTTGCCGATGTCGCGGCTCAAATGAAAGTCACTACGACGCAACTTGTCAACGCATTCGACGATTGGACGACCAAAGCAAATGGCGACAGCAACGGCTATGCGTTCAACGGATTCTTCAGCCTTGAGAATTCAAATGTCACTCCGACATTTCATAGTGAGCAGTTCGGAGGTTACGAAATGGACAAGGACGGAAACTTCAGTTGGTGGAATGGCGGTTCTGTATGGGGAGTCTATATCCATTATATGAATGCAGGAACGAATGAACTTGCCATGACGATCTGCCAAAACCCAAGCAATCCGGCAAAGGTTGAGACTACATGCCATGGAACCTTCTCTTTGAACCTCAACGGAGGACAGGCAACATTCGACATAACATTCACCATCCATCCGAATGAGGGTATCGACAAAGAGGCGGTAACCGACTTGTCGTTGTTGACAATCGTCGGCGAGACATCGGTCGAGATGCAACAAGAGCCTAACACAAGTTGGTTAAACTATGAATACAGCATTGCCACTCCGGGTATCGCAGAAGCACTTGGAACGACTTCGGAATACATGGAAAGCGTATTCGACCAAATGGTGTACGCAAAGAACTATGACATGACAAACGAAACTTGGAGCGAACTCACCAATGAAGGACAGGCAGTACCCGCACCTGGTTTCTACTTCAGCGGAGGCATTGTCCACATCGACAGCGTTGACGACAAGGAGGTTGAAATCGAAGATCCGGAATGTCGTAACGCCACATACCAGGACGGCAACTTGTTCTGGATATGCAACCTGCACTATTCTGCCGCAGCCGACTCTGTAACATGCTATCTCGGCCAGTATCCTAACGGTATGTCACGAGGCGAGACAAGGAAAGCCGATATTTACATTGTATACGGAGAGAATGCATACATAATTCACTATACTTTCACTGTAGACATTCCAAAACAAACAGTGATAGGCGACTTGACAAAAGTTGGAGAAACGACATGGACCGTCACAGACCGTGACCCACAACTCACATGGAACACTCTCGAATATCTGCCTCTTAACCTTGATTCAATAGCAGTTCTGTTCACTGCTAAAGCCGATACCGTGATTACACCTGCAGATATAACATTCTATTCGACCAACTCTTACAGCGGCATCACAAACGAATATACAGCCGACAATTCAGAGACAGTTAAAGGATTCTGGATGAATAATAGCGGTGTCGTAGGATATTATAATAACAGCGAAACTACATTCTATATCAACTATATCAACAACGACTCAGTTAAGGCGCTCGGACTTGGCAACAAGCCTAACGCATTCGATGGAGGCGAGACCGTCACAGCTCCTGTATACCTTGTAGTAGGCGACTCACTCTACTATGCTGTCAACCTCAACATGACAATCATGCAGCCTAAGTACACTATCGAGACATGCAACATCACGGAATACGACATGACCGTACGCCTTGTGCCATCTGAGTCAGACTGGCAAATCGGCACTACTCCGGTTGCCAACCTCGAACAGATGATATGGGCCTCAGACGCCAAGCTCTACGGAGTCACTTCAAGCGGCGCGTTCACCAACGCATACTCAGTCAGCGAGGCCACCACTTATGGAGGCGGCGGATTCTGGATGTCGCCTGAAGACTCTACACACATGGCATACGCAGCATCATACAGTGGCACAGGCGCATACGCATTGTGGTACTATGACAGCACATTCACATGGTTCACAATTCCGGGATTCCGCAAGGCAGGAGAGACATCATACGGAACATTCTACCTCGCAAACCTTTGGACAGGCGATGCAGTGAAAATAAATGTCACACTTAAATTCGTAGCTGAGATCGTCGACATCAATCCTATCGGAACAGAAGAGGTTGACGTTACCGCCCGCAATCAAAGCGGAGACGACTTCGACGAAATAAGCCTCGACCTTTCCAAGGCGTGCGAAGAACTTGTTTGTTCAGAGGAGGATCTGACTACAAACGGAGTATGGAAGGTAGTCGATACAGAAGGAGCCCTTACATCTGACAACTTTGACGACATGTACGGTTTCAGCTTTAACGCCGACGGTGAAGCTGTGGCAAACAGCGAAGATGCCGTATTCCAGGTAGGATTCATCGATGGAGCGCTCCACTCATTCGTTATTGACGACGCCAACATCGGCAACACCTACAAGACAGTGCTCTACGTTGAATATAACAACAAGCTTTATGCATTCAACATTGTAATCAACAGCCAGGCAACCGCCATCAGCGGCGTTAAGACGAGCAAGGCAGGAGATGGTACGATCTACGATCTGACAGGTCGCAAAGTCACCACCCCATCCAAGGGCATCTACATTATAAACGGAGAAAAAGTTTTCATCAAGTAAGTTTGTTTTAATAACCTGCATTAAAGAGGACTTGCCCACAGCAAACGGGTAAGTCTTCTTTTTTATTCATCCTATTACGAACGCGTCATCAAGATTGAGCGACAGCATGTGCGGACCGGCATTGGAATATATAGTAAAAAGCGCTAATGGTAGATTCGGGCTTGTCAAGTACCACATTACAAGTTATCAAACAAAAAAGGCGCGATTTGTTTGGTTGAGTCAATAATTATCTTTACATTTGCAAACTAAAATTTTTACCTTTACCATTTATGGGAGATTTGATCACACTCTACAGTTCAATGCCTATGCTGCTCCAGATTTTTTGGGGATGCGCGGTCATTGCATCATTGATATTCATCATACAAATAACACTTACTTTAATTGGCATAGATTCCAATGACACAGAGGTGGACTTCGACGGGACAGACACTATGGACCTTGGAGGCGGATTCAACCTGTTCACCATCAAGAACCTCATGGTGTTCCTCATTGGCTTCGGCTGGACAGGTGTCTGCTTTTGGGACACAATCGGAAGCCGAGCGCTATTGTCGCTCATCGCAGTCATAGTCGGATGCCTGTTCGTCGGCATATTCTTTGTCATATACAAGCAGACAAAACGCCTTGAGCACAACGGGGCGTTTCAGATTAAAGACATTAAAGGCAAGGTCGCTGACGTGTACCTCCGCATACCGGAACAAGGGAAAGGAAAGATTCAAGTCAGCATAAACGGCTCAGTCCACGAACTTGACGCTATTTGCGGTGACACCCCAATATCCTCTGGCGAAAAGGTAAGAGTCACGGACATCATCGACAATGAGACAGTCAGAGTGGTGCCAATAGCATTAGCTACAGACAATAACACTGAAAAATAATAGTATATGGAAATTTATCTGATTTTTGTGGCAATCATTGTTGCCGTAGTATTATTCGTATCAATAATCAACCGATACAGACGCTGCCCTTCCGACAAGATTCTTGTAGTTTATGGAACTACAGGAAACAGAGGCTCCGCCAAGTGCATACACGGAGGTGGTACGTTCGTATGGCCTATCATTCAAGACTACGCCTACTTGAGCCTTACCCCTATAAGTATTGACGCAAACCTGACAAACGCCTTAAGCCGTCAGAACATCCGTGTCGACGTGCCAAGCCGTTTCACCGTAGGTATCTCTACGGATCCCGAATACATGACGGCGGCTGCCGAACGTCTGCTCGGTCTTACGCCAGGCCAGATACAAGAACTGGCGCGTGACATTCTGTTCGGACAACTGCGTTTGGTCATAGCCACAATGAGCATAGAGGAACTAAACAACGACCGTGACAAGTTTTTGGAAGCGATCAGCGCGAATGTCGAGGTAGAATTAAAGAAAATAGGCCTGCGGCTGATCAACGTAAACGTGACGGACATCAAAGACGAGTCGGGCTACATTGAGGCACTCGGACGCGAAGCGGCGGCAAAGGCGATCAACGAAGCAAAGGTGAGAGTCGCCGAGCAAGACAAACTTGGAGAAATCGGCAAAGCCGAAGCCCAGAAGGAGACACGTATACGTACAAGCGGTGCGAACGCCGACGCGGTACAAGGAGAGAACAATGCGAAAGTAGAGATTGCCAACTCTGATTCCGCACGTCGACAGGCGGAGGCAGAGGCTCAACGCAAGGCAAGCGCGGCAGAGAAAGTGGCCAACGCACGCGCATTGCAAGAAGCATACGCGGCAGAAAAGGAGGCGGAAGAGGCACGTGCTGAGCGTGAACGCTCGACACAAACAGCCAACGTGCTCGTGGCTCAGGAAATAGAAAAGAGAAGGCTCATCATCCAAGCGGAAGCCGACGCTGAAAAAGCCCGTGTCAACGCAAAAGGAGAGGCAGACGCCATATTCGCGAAAATGGAAGCCGAGGCGAAGGGTTACTACGAAGTGCTCACAAAGCAAGCCGCAGGTTACGAACAGATGGTAAGGGCTGCAGGAGGCGATCCAAACAAAGCATACCAACTTATGATAATTGAAAAGCTGCCTGAACTCGTAAAGACCCAAGTCGAAGCCATAAAGGGAATCAACATTGACCACGTCACCGTTTGGGACAGCGGCAACAACGCCGACGGAAAGGGAAGCACGGCCAACTTCCTTTCAGGACTAATGAAGAGCATTCCTCCTCTTAATGAACTTTTCGACCAGGCGGGTCTCAACCTGCCCGATTATCTTGCGAAGAAAAAAGAAGAGATAACAGAAAAGCCTGCAGAAAAGGAAGGCGAAGAGACAAAGGAATAACATGCGACACATCACAGCCGTCATACTAATGATTGTAGCGACAAGCATAAACGCCCAGTCGCTACAATTCGCTTTATCAGTAAAGAACAATTGGGACAAAGCGAAAACCGATGAGCCGGTAGTCATAAAGTTGAGTGACGTAAAAGGACTTTCTTTTGATGTCGCCTCAGCAGACGTAAGCCATAACTTCATGAAGATACCCTATCAACTTGATGACATAGACGGCGACGGCAAGGCAGACGAACTCGTCTTTCTTGTCGACATTGGCAAACAAGAACAGCAGACGTATAACGTAAAGTTGAAAGCGGAGGCATCAGACGAGCACTTCACCCCGCGCGTATACGCAGAGATGCAACTCGACGACAAAAAGGGGAAGCACCCATTTATCACATCAATCGAAGCTCCAGGGCAAAGCTACCTTTATAACGACTTATACCACCACGGCGTGGCGTTTGAGAGTGAGTTGACAGCCTATCGGGTATATTTCGACCAACGGCAAAACATAGACATCTACGGGAAAAAGCTAAAGCGGCTTGAAATCGCAGACACACACTTTTACTCAACCGCTGACCAAATGCAAGAAGACTATGGCAACGACGTGTTATGGGCGGGCAACAGCATCGGATGCGGATCATTTAAGGGTTGGGACGGAGCAGGGCCTGCAAACATAGAACCGGTCGTCACCCGCGGACAACGCCTCATTGCAAACGGGCCACTCCGTACGGTAAGCGAAGTGAAGGCAATCGGGTGGAACGGCCTAAACATGCGACAATATTATGTGATCTATGCGGGTCACCGAGAATGCGAGGTACACGTCACATTCGACAAGCCGCTTAAACAGGAAACGTTCACGACCGGAGTGCAAAAAGTAGGATCCGCACCCATTGGTTTTGTTCATAACGACGGCATGGCGGCATCATGGGGAAGAGACTATCCAGAAATGGGAAACAAAGAATTATACCCACAGGAGACCGTCGGACTGGCTGTCTATGTTCCTGTGAAATGCATACACGACACTACAGAGTCGGACCTCAACTACCTGTTCATCCTTAATGCGGAGACGCAACGATGTATTGACTATTATGTGACATTCTGCGCAGACAAGGAGAAAGACGGCTACCACGACGCAAACGCCTGGTTCGACTACTTGAAGCAGTGGAAGGAAATGTTGGACCACCCTGTTGAAGTCGCCATCAGCTACTAATGCCGTTTGTGACCGATGCCTAATAAAAGTTGAAAACAACAAAATAAATCTTCACGTCATGCGTTTTATCAATAAAGACTTAAACAAATCAATGTTATAAATAAACAATGTGCCTATGCGTGATTCTACTTCAGATTCAACAAACGAAAGTTTTCAACTCAACTCAATCACATCGTTCGATGATTTGCGCGATATGCCCCAATTGCATGCAAGCGAAGAAACACTTAATGTGATCCGCCTGTTCGCACATACATACCGGCACGAAGCGTGATGACAAGATCAACTACACCTTTATATATTATATAATAAGGTGTATAACAGCAAAGCATAAAATAAGGACAAAGATTACAGCAGTTGGAAACATCACAAATATTGCGGTTGCTCGCATCAAATCAAAATGCCAGGCGATTAGCAGAATCTCTTAAAAAAAGGAAGTCAAACATTACAGTGGATGGTCTCGCTGGATCATCCGCTCCTTTGTTGTTCGCCACCCTCACCATCAATTATAAAGCCGGTCAGGAACCGCCGCCCTTCCTGTTTGTCATGAGTGATGAAGAAGAAGCGGGATACTTCTATCACGACCTCACACAGATGCTGGGCGACCGAACCGTTTTATTTTTTCCCTCATCCTACCGCAGGGCTATCAAATACAATCAAAAAGACGACGCCAACGAGATACTTCGCACCAACGTGCTTACCACTATAAGTGCGGCAGAACGGAAAGGCAACCCGATGATCGTCACATATCCAAACGCGCTGGCGGAAAAGGTCATCTCAAAAAACGAGCTGTCCAACATCACAATCAATATATCAAAAGGGGACACAATAGACATCAGCAACCTGGAGACGCGCCTGTTTGAGCTTGGCTTCAACCGTACAGACTATGTTTACGAGCCGGGGCAATTTGCCATTCGCGGCGGCATAGTAGATATCTATTCATACAGCAGTGAGAATCCCTACCGAATAGATTTCTTTGGCGACGAGGTTGACAGCATACGCACATTCGACATACAGAGCCAACTGTCCGACAACATAATGGACGCAATCTCCATCGTACCGGAAATGCATGGAGGCGGCAATGACTATATCACTTTCACATCATTCCTGCCTCATGACACAATAATAGTCACTCATGACACCAAATACATAGTCGATAAAATTGACATAATCAAAGAAAGCGGCTTCAGCAGACAGGCTCTGATAGAAACCGAAGAAGGGTTAACAGAAAATGTAAGCATAGAACAAATCGCATCTGGGAAGGAATTTGAGCAGGACACCACAAGTATGCGGAAGATTTTCCTTTCGCAGGGAAAAAACACCAGCGGCGCATCGTCGGAAAGCAACCTTATTCACATTTCCTTTGACACCGCGCCACAGCCATTATACCACAAGAATTTCGAATTAGTCACTTCCGAGTTTGAACGTTTGATGAGTGACGGTTACAAGATCATCATCTTTGCAGACAACGAAAAGCAAATACAACGCTTGGAGAACATATTCGATGTCAACCGCAAGGGAGAAATGCTCGTAACGTTCAGTCCGGTTAATAAAGCGATCCACGAAGGATTCATCGACAACACACTGAAACTGTGTCTGTTTACCGACCACCAGATTTTTGACCGCTACCATAAATACAATCTCAAAAGCGATAAGGCAAGAAGGGGAAAAGTGGCTCTCACCCTCAAAGAAATACAACAATTTGAAATCGGCGACTATGTTGTTCATATAGACCACGGCATTGGTAAGTTCGGGGGATTGGTGCGTGTGCCGACGAACGGACAAATGCAGGAGATGATAAAAATCATCTACCAAAACGACGACATCGTGTATGTTTCCATACATTCACTCAACAAAGTGTCGAAGTACAAAGGCAAAGAAGGCGAACCGCCGCACCTCAGCAGAATAGGTACAGGGGCATGGGAGCGCATGAAAGACCGAGTGAAGACAAAAGTCAAGGATATAGCGCGCGACCTCATAAAGCTTTACTCCCAACGCCAGCATGAAGAGGGATTCGCATTCAGTCCCGACAGCTACATGCAACACGAACTCGAAGCAAGCTTTGTGTATGAAGACACACCCGACCAGCTGAAAGCGACACAGGATGTCAAAACCGACATGGAAAAGCGTCAGCCAATGGACAGGCTTATATGCGGTGATGTTGGATTCGGAAAGACGGAAGTAGCTATCCGCGCGGCATTCAAAGCCGCTACCGACGGCAAACAAGTAGCCGTGCTTGTGCCTACAACAGTCCTGGCTTATCAACATTATAAGACATTCACAGAACGGCTGAAAGAATTTCCCGTCACCATAGACTATCTCACACGGGCGCGTGAACCAAAGGCGACAAAAGAGATATTGGAGAAGCTGAAGGAGGGGAAGATTGACATCATTATAGGAACTCACAAGCTCATAGGAAAAGACGTCAAGTTCAAAGACCTGGGACTGCTGATCGTGGATGAGGAGCAGAAATTCGGAGTCGCCGTGAAAGAAAAGCTAAGGCAGATGAAAGTCAATGTCGATACTCTGACAATGACCGCGACACCTATTCCACGCACACTGCAATTCTCCCTGATGGGCGCAAGAGACTTGAGCATCATACAGACACCGCCACCCAACCGCTATCCAATACAGACGGAAATACATACTTTCTCGCCAGAGATCATAGCCGACGCCATCAACTTCGAGATGAGCCGCAACGGGCAGATATTCTTCGTCAATAACAAGATCAGCAACCTCGAAGAGCTAAAAGGGCTTATAAACCAGTACGTCCCTGATGCGAGAGTCTGTATCGGACATGGCAGGATGTCACCACAGGAATTGGAAAAAATCATATTCGACTTCATGAATTACGATTATGATGTAATGCTTTCCACCACTATTGTTGAGAACGGAATAGACATTCCCAATGCGAATACCATAATCATCAACTCAGCTCAGAACTACGGGTTGAGCGACCTTCACCAAATGCGCGGACGCGTGGGTAGAAGCAACCGCAAGGCGTTCTGCTACCTGCTCGCTCCCCCATTGGCTTCGTTAAACGATGAGGCCCGTCGCAGGTTACAAGCACTTGAGAACTTCTCAGACTTGGGTGCGGGCATCCAGATCGCTTTACAAGACCTCGACATACGCGGCGCGGGAAACCTGCTTGGCGCAGAACAAAGCGGCTTCATCGCCGATCTTGGATACGAGACTTATCAGAAAGTATTGGCGGAGGCCATGGACGAACTGAAGGAGGAGATGATACAGGACAACGCGGACAAAGAAGACGGGAAAGACCAGATTGCGATCCCATCAACCTTTGTGAAGGAAACGATTGTGGAGTCTGACTTAGTAGCTCATTTCCCAGAATCATTTGTTCCAAGTAGTGGTGAAAGGATGTCACTTTACAGGGAATTGGATTCTCTGACCACTCAACAACAACTCGACGCATACAAGTCACGATTGGTAGACCGTTTCGGGGCGATACCAGAGGAGGCGGAGGAACTTATAAGAATCATGCCATTGAAATGGCTTGCCACCTCCTTAGGCATTGAGAAGATCACATTACGTGGAGGCAACATGTTCCTTTACCTTGTGAGCAGCTTCAGCAGCAAGTATTATGACAGCGACCAGTTTGAAAAGATAATCAACTATGCGTCGTGGCATCCAAGTACTACAAAGTTGCGTGAGTCGGACAACAAACGCTCTCTGCTTGTAAAAGACGTACACTCAGTGGTACACGCCCTGTCCATACTTGAGGACATAGACAAGCCAAAGCCACAACAATAGCCGAGTCTGCAACATTCATAAGACGCATAATAACAGCATGTTGTTTGTTAATAATAACTAACTGTGCCAAAGGGGTGCGCAACCCCAAACAGAATCATGATGCCCGTGCGCAAAAGTTTTTGTAACTTTGCAGCGCTTTAATACAATAATAAACAACAGGAATAACCGAAACACAACATGAAAGAGATTAAGAATCAAGAATTCGGCGGAGAAAGACCCTTGTACCGCGAGCACGATTTGCGTTTGGACAATGTTACGATACATTTAGGAGAATCAGCAATCAAAGAGACTTACAATATAGAAGCTGAGAACTGCCAGTTTGAGGGTAAATATGTCCTTTGGGAATGTCGGGGCTTCAAAGTGAAGAACTGCCTGTTCAAGGAGACATCACGCTCGTCTCTGTGGTACAGCAGTAACTTGGAAATGGAAGGCTGCAATGTTGAGGCACCTAAAATGTTCAGGCGGATGCACGGCATCAGTTTGAAGAACTGCCAGTTTCCAAACGCAGAGGAAACGCTGTGGGACTGTGACAACGTACGCATAGAAAACTGCACAATAGCTAACGCGGACTACTTCGCCATGCATACAGACAACGTTTACATCAACAATTACCACCAAGACGGGAACTATTCGTTTCAATACAGCAAGAACGTAGAAATACATCACGCCGTACTCAATTCAAAGGACTCCTTTTGGGAATGTGAAAACGTTGCCATCTACGACAGTGAGATAAACGGCGAATACCTCGGATGGTACAGCAAGAACCTGCGTTTGGTACGCTGCCACATCAGTGGAGAGCAACCGCTATGCTATTGTGAGAACCTCGTGTTGGAAGATTGCACGTTCGATCCGGAATCAAATCTCGCTTTCGAATACAGTACTATCCACGCCACCATCAACGGAGACATATTAAGCGTGAAGAATCCTACGAGTGGAAGCATCGAAGTGCGTGGCAAGATCGGAGAGCTGATACTTGACTCCAATATCAAAGCGCCGGCGAATTGCATTATCAAGAGCGACCTACCTGCACTCCAATAAGACCACATTCTCCACATGCTGCGTGTGGGGGAACATGTCGACAGGCTGCACCTTCACAACTTTGTACTTAGAATCCAAGATTTGCAAATCACGAGCTTGTGTCGCAGGATTACAACTCACATAGACAACACGCTTTGGAGCGGCAAGCAGGATAGTGCTTATTACATCAGAATGCATACCAGCGCGTGGAGGGTCGGTGATGATTACATCAGGCTCTCCATGCTGTTTTATGAAATCAGCAGTAAGGATGTCCTTCATGTCGCCTGCGAAGAACAACGTATTGGAGATATTATTGATTGACGAGTTAGTCTTGGCATCCTCAATAGCCTCTGGCACGTACTCTATGCCTATCACCTTACGAGCCTTTCCACTAACAAAGTTTGCAATAGTTCCAGTTCCGGTGTAAAGGTCATAAACCAACTCATTGCCTGAAAGAGCCGCAAAATCACGTACTACTTTGTAAAGATTGTACGCCTGATCGGTATTTGTCTGGTAAAAGCTCTTGGGACCGACCTTGAACTTCAAGCCCTCCATCTCCTCATAGATGAAATCCGTTCCCTTAAAGCAAACCACCTCTTGGTCTCCAAAGGTGTCGTTGCATTTATGGTTGTCAACATAAAGCAGGGAAGTAACCTGCGGGAATCGCTCCGATACAAATTCCATCAAGCGATAGGCCTGTTCCTTCTCCGCATCGTTCTCTATGCGGAATTGAATAAGCAACATCAGCTCTCCTGTGTTGCTGTCCCTGAACATAAGGTTGCGCAACAATCCTTGATTAAGCCTAAGATCGTAGAAACTAAGTGAGTTTTTGATTGCGTAATCACGAATAGAGTTACGGATGTCATTCACTATATCAGCCATGAGCCAACACCTATTAATATCCAGGATCTTGTCGAAAGCCCCTGTGATATGGAAACCGAGGGCGTTGCGTTCGGTTACGACCTCATCGGTTTGAATTTCTTTTTCAGTCATCCACCGACGATTGGAAAAGCCGAACTCAAGCTTGTTGCGATAAGCCTCAGTCTTTTTACTTCCGAGGATTGGCGACACCTCAGGCAGCTCGATTTTACCTATACGAGTCAGATTGTCGACCACTTGTCGCTGCTTCCATCTTAATTGCTCATCGTACCTTAAGCATTGCCATTTGCATCCTCCGCACACTCCGTAATGCTCACAAACAGGCGACACTCTGTCTTTCGAATATTCATGGAAACGTATGGCGACAGCCTCCATGAAACTATGTTTTTTTCTTTTAACTTGCAAATCAACGACATCGCCAGGCACTACGTAAGGAACGAACACCACCTTGTCGTCCACTCGCGCCAACGCCTTGCCTTCGGCGGCTATCGCCGTTATCTCCACGTTCTCTAATATTGGAAGATTCTTGTTTCTGCCCATCAGTAGTAACTGTATTTAATTGCGTGCAAAGTTACTAAATAATTGCAAACTGGCAATCCAAACCACTCTCCCAACAGTCTGTTTGGCTCACAATAACAACTTTTCCAGCCCAACATGCCTCGAAATGAGGATTAATTCGTATTTTTGCATGTTAGAAATTAAGCTGACAGGAAAACATGGATGCATTAAAAGAAGTATGTTGGGGCGTTATTGGTTGCGGTGAAGCTACAGAGCACAAAAGTGGGCCTGCCCTACAATGCGCTGAGGGTTCGTCAATCGTGGCGGTGATGAGCCGGAGCAAGGACAAGGTGAAATCGTATGCCATGCGTCATGGCATACCAAAATATTACACCGATGCCATAGAGCTGATAAACGACCACAGTGTTAATGCGGTATATATTGCCACACCTCCATCCACACACTCAACGTTCGCCATAATGGCGATGAAGGCGGGAAAACCTGTATATGTAGAGAAACCGCTTGCGGCAAGCTACGAGGAATGTCTTCGAGTCAACAGCATATCCGAGCAGACAGGAATTCCATGTTACGTAGCCTACTATCGGCGATACCTTCCCTACTTCAAGAAAGTGATTGAAGTGTTGAAAAAGCAGATGATAGGCAAGGTGATGTCGGTTCAAATCCGATTCGCAGTCCCGCCAAGAGAGCTTGACTACAACAAGACAAACCTTCCGTGGCGGCTTCAACCCGACATAGCCGGAGGCGGAGGTTACTTTTACGACCTTGCAAGCCACCAGTTGGACATGCTTCAGTACATGTTCGGAGTCATCCTCGAAGCAGAAGGCTATGCGGCAAACATGGCTGGGTTGTACAAAGTGGAAGACACGTTCAACGCCTGTTTTCGCTTCGACAACGGAATCATAGGCAGCGGCTCATGGTGCTTCGCCGCCTATGAGTCAGCGCGTACCGACAGAATTGAAATAGTCGGTACAAAAGGGATGATTTCATTCTCAGTATTCGACTACACCCCCATTGCCTTGCAAACCGAGAACGGGGAGGAAGAGTTCGCTGTACCAAATCCGCAATATGTGCAGGAACCGCTGATTCAATGTATAGTTGACGCTCTAAGGGGAGGCAAGCCGTGCGAATGCAATTCCGTTAGTGCCACACCTACAAATTGGGTAATGGACCGGATATTAGGTAAAATATAAACGCAAATGAAAAACACCTTCCTCGCATTCCTTCTTTTACTGCCTCTGCATTTATTCGCAGAGGTCGTGTCGAGCTTGTCACAAAGCGGAGAAGGCAATGCACGCAGCACGGCATACGAGGAAGGCAGTCAATTTTTGCCCAACCACAATGACTCACTGACTGTAACCCCCAACGACACGTTGGCGTCATTTCTGTATTCCCAAGAACTTGGAGGCAAATCAACAAAGCCTAAGAAAAAAAGGAATTTCCTGCACACCGTGTTCAAGGTCGCAGATGCCGTGACCGACTTCTTTATGGGTTGCGACACCAATTATGTCACCCCACAGAAGTATGAGTTGACAGCTCAAGCGGAGTTATCGTATTGGCACGACTACTATCGTATTACTTCAAGCAAAAGTGGGAAAAACAACAACATGTCGTTGGAATCAGGTAATCCCCTTGTACTTGGCGGCTACGTATATTGGAGCATTTTTGGTTATGGACACGCCATCAATCTTGGGGATATTGGCAAACCGCAAGGAGAGACCAACGGAACAGGCTACCGCAACTCGTTTACGCTCAATACGGCCCGCATCTTTGCGGAAGTCTATACATTCCGATCGGGCAAGTCCGCAAGATTTGTCAACATCTCAAACGTCGATTTGGACGGTCACGACAAGAAGTTTAAAGGACTCAACTCTCGATGTTTCGGCTTTGACGCACAATATATTTTCAACCACCGGCGCTACTCATGGCCAGCCGCCTTCGGGGAGAATGCGGTACAACGCCGCAGTTGCGGTTCTTGGAAGCTGGGGTTTTCATACAATCACGTAAGCGTCACTTTCAATAGCTCCGAATTGTCTGATTATATAGCACAGCAAATTGACACGACTCTCTTATTTAACAAAGTAGGCTATACAGACTATTCCATCAGCTTCGGATACGGCTATAATTGGGCATTCCGGAAGAATTGCATTTGGGCGGTATCAGTGCTTCCGTCATTAGGTTACCGGCAATCCAACATTACGGAACACGACCTTGGGAAAGACATATTGCGGCAGATAAGCACCGACTTGGTATTTCGTACAAGCTTGTTTTGGAACAACACCAAATACTTCACCGGAATAGTGCTCGACGTACATACGTACAGCTACCACGAGAAGAAATTCAGCCTTACCAACAACTATGGAACAGTAAAATTCATTGTCGGGTTTGACTTTCTGAAGAAGAGCCAATACAAATAAGCTCGATATATTTAAACCCCAATCGGTCATTAGGCTGTTACGCCCTAACAAACTCTCTTTTTGTCATCTATTTTCTCGTTTTTCGGTTACAATGGAACCCCATTGCGCCCTCAAACCGTAAAAACATCTGCTCTGGAAATATAGTTGTTATCATCATAACGCTAATGACCGATTTGGGTTAAAAGTCAACTACAGTGATGCCGCCGCCCCCGAATTGCGGGCTTTCGTCATGAAAATCCCTGACTTCCGGAATCGTATTAAGATACTGCCGCACTATTTGGCGTAATATTCCATTGCCCGTACCATGAAGGATTCGGACCCTCGAAGCGTTTGTTACAAGTGCGTCGTCAATGAAAAGGCTTACTGCCTGCATGCACTCATCACCCCTCATTCCCCTCACATCAAGCTGTCCGGTAAAGTTGAGAGTAGTGTTGCGTATCGTGTCTTGCGTGCTTGATGTAACAAATGCCACATCGCGCTGCTGCGCCTTAGGTGCATCGCTGTGTTCAAGCCGGTCAAGCTTTACGTTGATCTGCACATTACCAAAAGCCACCTGCGCCTCTTTGCCGCCTCCCAGTTTCTTTATACGACCTATTGTAGTTTGGCCTTTCATTTTCACATAATCACCAACGGAGAATGGTGTCACAGGTTTCGAGGCGGTAGGTTGTGACTGTCGAGGTTCCACTGAGCGATTGTTCTGGCGAGGGCGACTGAGTCGCTTTTCCCGCGTATCCGCATCCTTCGTCCCAACCTCCTCCTTGTACTTGTCGAGCTTTTCACGGATCTGCTTGGTTTTCTCACGTTCTGCCTGCGCCTCCTTTATGTTCTTTATCGCACGCTCAATTTCCGCGTTCGAACTTTTCAGCAGCTGCTGGGCTTGAGTTTTCGCCTGTTCAATTATCTCCCTCTTCTGGGCGTGTATCTTGTCGTATTCATCCTCATAACGTTGTATCGTCGCCTCAAGCTCCTTCTCCTTCAGGTGGATTTCCTGGCGTTTGTTCTCCCAATATCGCTTGTCGCGCGAAATATCCTGCAAGTATTTGTCAGAGAAAATGTAGTTGTGTCCCACAAGTTTAGACGCCTCATCGATTACATCCTCGGGCAGACCGATCTTGCGCGCTATTTCTACGGCAAACGAACTACCCGGATTCCCTATGCGCAGCTGGAACAACGGCTGCATCTGCTGCCGGTCGTACAGCATCGCCCCATTTACAATGCCTGGTGTGTCCCCCGCGAATTGCTTCAAGTTTTGATAGTGGGTGGTTATCACTCCAAACGCCTTCTTCGCATTGAGCCTTTTCAGCACCGCCTCTGCAATCGCGCCGCCTATTTGAGGTTCAGTCCCTCCGCCAAACTCGTCAATGAGTATGAGTGTTGAGAAATTAGCGTTCTTCAACATAAACTTCATGTTCATAAGATGCGAAGAGTAAGTCGAAAGATCGTTCTCAAGACTTTGTTCGTCGCCGATATCAATGAATATGTTTTGGTAAATTCCCAATTTACTGCTCTCAGCCACAGGTATAAGCATTCCACACTGCAACATATATTGCAGAAGTCCAACAGTCTTCAGGCACACCGACTTTCCGCCCGCATTCGGCCCCGATATAAGCAAAATTCGTTGATTACTGTCGAGACGGATGTCAAGAGGCACTACTTTGCGCCCGTGCTTCTCAAGCGACATGCGCAACAACGGATGAACGGCCATGCTCATGTCCAACTGCTGGCAGTCTTCCACCACTGGCATTATAGAATCCGTACTGATTGCGAACCGCGCCTTTGCCCGGACAAAGTCAATGTCGCCAAGAAACTCATACGAACGTATCATGTCAAGCACGTAAGGGCGTATCGACTCCGTGAACACCGTCATAATGCGCACAATCTCCCTGCGCTCCTCACTCTCAAGTTCACGTATGCGGTTGTTAGCCTCAACAACCTCAGCCGGTTCGATATATACAGTGCGCCCTGTGTCCGACTCATCGTGGACAATACCATTTATCTTACGTTTCATAGCTGGAACCACAGGAATGACAAGCCTGCCGTCGCGCATGGTCGGCGCAGAGTCTTTATCCACCATTCCTTCGTTCTTCGCCTGCCTTAGTATTCGGTGCAGCATTCCTGATATGCTGTTTGACAAGCCCGCCTTCTCCTGTCGTATACGCATCAGGGCGACTGTGGCCGAGTCCTTGACCTCTCCATTCTTATCCAGTATCTGACTGATCCTGCGGACTACGTTTGGGAAAGTCTTTATATTCTCCGACAGTGCGGATAGAGCCGGGTAGACAGGCGATTTGTCTCCCGTGGCCCGTTTGCCAAAGAAATTCACGATCTTGTCTATGGAGTCGAGCGAACGCTGCATGTCATACAATTCCTCAACAAGCAGAAATGTGTTTTGTATCTTTATCCGCCGTAATGCGGGCCGTAAGTCATAGAAATTCTGGTCGGGAAAATCCTCCTCGCGAAGAACCCTGACAAACTCCCAGGTTTGCCGTATCGCTGTGATTATATCAGTGTATTTGGAGCTGAACTCCATTGAGTCCACACGTTCCACACCTAATGAACACAGGCATGAGTCCCTAAGCATCTGCCGTATGACGTTGAATCCTATTTTCTCCTCGTAGTTATCCGGATATATCATGTTTGTTTCCTGTGCTGTTTAACTTGTTATCGTCGTTTGTACCCCGCCCCCCGTGTAGAGCGTCCATCCTCGTCCTCAACTTCATTTCCTGCGGATTGTCCTGTGAATGCCAAAAAGTCTTGCCGACCGCCTCGTCTGGCAGGAACTGCTGGTCCACATAGTGTCCAGGATAGTCATGGGCATACTTGTAATCCTTGCCGTAACCCAACTCTTCCATCAACTTTGTAGGGGCGTTTCGCAAATGGAGGGGAACGGGCAGGTTTCCACTTTGCCGCACATATTGCAAGGCATCGTTGACCGCCATGTAAGCGGAGTTGCTCTTGGGACTTGTCGCAAGATACACGGTGGCCTCAGCCAATGGTATCCTGCCTTCGGGCCACCCAATCTTGTGAACGGCGTCGAAAGCCGCGTTGGCAAGTAACAAGGCGTTTGGATTGGCAAGGCCCACATCTTCGCTTGCCGATATTATAAGCCTGCGGGCAATGAACTCTGGTTCCTCCCCACCCTCTATCATACGGGCGAGATAGTAAACTGCGGCATCGGGGTCGCTGCCCCTTATGCTCTTTATGAAGGCGGAGATCAAGTCGTAGTGCATTTCTCCGTCTTTGTCGTATGCAAGTGGGTTCTGCTGAATGCACTTCGCCACGGCCTCATCGTCGATGACATCCGACTCGTTTGTCACGAGTTCAATGATGTTGAGCAGTTTGCGCGCATCCCCGCCCGAATAGCGCAACAAGGCGGCAGTCTCCTTAAGTTCGATATTGCGTTCCCTAAGATATACGTCCTTCTTCAGAACTCGGTTGGTCAGTTCAAGCAGATCCTCCTTGTCAAGCGGTTTGAGTACATAAACCTGGCACCTGCTAAGAAGCGGGCGAATCACCTCGAACGAGGGATTCTCCGTAGTGGCTCCTATCAAAGTCACTACTCCTTGTTCCACCGCGCCCAACAACGAGTCCTGCTGGCTTTTCGAGAACCGGTGGATCTCGTCGATGAACAGTACGGGGTTGCCGGTACCGAAAAATCTCGCGGAACGCGCCTTCTCAATCACCTCCCGCACGTCCTTCACTCCGCTCGTCACCGCGCTCAGCGTGAAGAAAGGCAAGTCAAGTGTTTTGGCGATGATATTGGCGAGTGTTGTTTTGCCCACGCCCGGAGGTCCCCACAGGATGAACGACGACACACGTCCCCGCTCGATCATGTTTCTGATGACCGACCCTTCGCCGACAAGGTGCTTTTGTCCGATATACTCGTCCAACGTTTGAGGACGCATTCTTTCCGCCAGAGGTTGCATAGCATTTTTGCTTTCAGACTGCAAATATAGCAAATAAAACCGAACCTGTGAATACTTGCAGCAGGAAAAGTAACAACGTGGGTCCGACGGAATAATTGCCATGCCTCTTAAAGGACGGAAGTTCCACTATGTGCGCAATATTTTACCGATTTATTTTGAAGTCTTGATTATTCTTTGTAACTTCGTGCCACGAACGCTCATGAACAGAGTTACGCTTATGCTGTCAATATTGATTCCTACATACAATTACGACTGTTCCGCCCTTGTGGAGTCGCTAAAGAAGCAGTGCGACCTCAGCGGCGTAGACTACGAAATCATTGTGGCCGACGACGGATCGACCAACCCGATATGGATGGAGGGAGCGACCGTCATCAATCGGTTGGAGAACTGCAGGTTCATACGCCGCGACTTCAACGTTGGCAGAAGCCGCATCAGGAACTTCCTCGCATCCGAGGCGAAGGGGGACATGTTGCTTTTCATGGACCAGGACGGCAAGGTGATCAGGGACGACTTTATAGACAAGTACCTTGCGGCCGCAGAGATGCACGACGTGGTGTGCGGAGGCATCCGGCAGAACGAAGTCCGCCCACCGAGACAATATTCGTTGCGCTACAAATATGAGACGAAATACGAGAAGCACATATCGCCTGAACGCCTGAACGCCGATCCCCAAAGCAAGTTTCGCTCATTCTGCTTTCTCATACACAGGTATGTGGCCAATCGTGTCAGAATGGACGAGAGGTTCTCCGCATACGGCTATGAGGATGTCAAATACGGGATGGACCTTCGCAGGGCGGGCTTCACAATATACCACATCGACAATCCCTTGGCCAACGACGATTTGGAAGAGAACCCGCAGTTCGTAAGGAAGACGGAGGTGGCTTTGACCACACTGCATCAGTTCGAGGAGGAGCTGGCGGACGACGTATCGATTACGCGACACGTACGAAGGTTGCGCAAACTCGGACTAATACCCATTGTCCGTATTGTCAGCCGTGCGGTCAAGGTGCCAATCCGCAACAACCTCTGCGGCCTGCATCCAATGGTGAGCTTCTTCAATCTTTACAAATTAATGTATTACATAAGTATAAACAATGACTGACCCAGGTACGTTGAAAGTGGGACGCGCGTCGGCGGGCAGCGGAAAAACGTTCACACTGACGGTGGAGTACATAAGTCTCTTGATCATGAATCCGGAGAACTACCGGTATATTCTCGCCGTCACATTCACCAACAAGGCCACAAACGAGATGAAGAGCCGCATAATCGACACCCTGTACCTGTTGGGGCAAGGCGACCGGAGGGCGGACAACTATCTCTCAAGGCTGAAGGAGAAAAGCGGGTACAATGCGGAGTTTATAAAGCAACAGTGCGCACAAGCCCTGACACTCATTCTGCATGATTACAGCCACTTCCGCATTGAGACCATCGACTCCTTCTTCCAAAGCGTCATACGCGACCTGGCACGCGAGCTTAATCTTACCGCCAACCTAAAGATAGACCTCGACTCCGACGAAGCGCTTGAAGACGCCGTAAGCCGTATGATAGAGGACATGAGGGCGGGAGACGACGTGTACAATGCCGTCCTCTCCTATGTGCAGGACAACTTGAACGAGCAAAACAAGAATTGGAAAATCGACAAGGAGGTCGTCCAATTCAGCAAGAACATATACAACGAAAGTTATCTTAAGGAAGAAAAGACGATAAGCGAAAAGACAAGCGAGCCTGGGTTTTACGCCAAGTACAAGTCGGAACTTTACAAGAGGCTGAGCCAACTCGGACAAGACAGCAGAGAGAATGCGATAAAATTCAACTCGTACATAAAAGACCACGGGTTTTATTCCACACACTTCGTAGGCGGAAAAAACGGAGTGTTCAGTTTCTTTCCAAAGATAGCGGAAGGGAAAAATCCCAAGATACCGGCGGCCATCGAGAGAGACCCCGGGGCGAAGTGGATGACCGACCAGTCACTCGATGCCCAACATTCGACATACTACAGGGGACTTATAGCCAAAGAACTATCCATACGGAAAAATGCCTCCACAATCAAGGCTGTGCTGAAGCACTTGAACCAAATGAGCCTGTTGGGAAGCGTCGACAAGACCTTGCGGCGGCTGAACAAAGAGAACAACCGCTTCATTCTCGCGGACACCGCACACAAGCTCAATGAGATCATAAGCGACAACGACATTCCTTTTATTTACGAAAAAGCGGCGGCGTCTTTCAAATACATAATGATCGATGAATTCCAAGACACGAGCGAACTGCAATGGCAAAACTTCATTCCATTACTCAAAGAGTGCGTCGCCAGTGGTCATGTGTGCGTAATCGTAGGGGATGTGAAGCAAAGTATATACAGATGGAGGAATAGTGACTGGGGCATACTTAACGACATAAACACAGACCAGAACTTCAGCGGGGTGATTGAAGAGTCCGAAATGACCAAGTCGCTCGACACCAACCACAGAAGCGGCGAATGCATCGTGACATTTAACAATGAATTTTTCGCCAAGGCAAAAGAAGAAGTGGCAAAGCACTATTCTGACACATTCGGAAACAAGTATCTTGCCAACGACATCCGGCGGGCTTACAGTTCTGTGGAGCAAAAGGTCGACACAAGATACAAGGGTCAGGGATTCGTCGACATCATCAACATTACGGACGAAGAAGGACAAGCGGCAACGGCGGAGGGAAAAGAGGAAAAGCAGACATACGACGAGCAGACACTTGACACGCTTGAACAAACGCTTACACATATTATAAATGAGAAGAACGTCAAAGAAGATGATATCGCTATACTCACACGGTCAAACCGCGAATTGAAACTCGTGTCGGCGTATGTCAAGCAGCACATGCCACAACTGAAGATAGTAAGCGACGAAGCATTCCAACTTGACTCGTCCCAAGCCGTGAACATGCTGATACTTGCGATGCAAGTGGTAGCAGGCTACGACCCCAAGGAATACGGACAAGGGAGGAAGCCGTTCGGCATGTTCCTGTGTGCGACACTCGCATACCGATATCAGAGCCTTGTCGCAGGCGATTCGCCAACCCGTCCGACTCTCGAATGGTACATGCAAGCCCAAGCAGACGAATTGGAACGGATGCTACCCGAGGGGTTCTTTAACGGAATCGCGGAATTGCAGACCCTGCCTGTGTATGAGCTGTGCGAACGGCTTTTCAACCAATTCCAGCTATCCCGACTAAAGGGACAGTCGGCCTACCTGTTCTACTTTATGGACGAAGTGGCGGCATTCTCAAGGGACAACTCCTCAAACATCAGCAGTCTCATTGATTATTGGAACGACAAGCTCCACTCAAAGACCATACCGTCAAACGGCTCCGACGGCATACAACTGATGACAATCCACAAGTCGAAGGGGCTGGAGTTCCACACCGTAATCGTTCCGTTCTGTGATTGGGAAATGGGAGGCGGCGGCACCATCCTTTGGTGCAAATCGGACGATGACGACAAACTTCCACTGACTCCGGTCTATTTCAACAAAGAACTGGAGAACACAGACTTTAAGAAAGAATATGAGGAGGAAGAACTCAAGAACTATGTTGACAACCTCAACCTCCTTTACGTGGCTTTTACCCGCGCCGAACAAAACTTGATTGTCTTGACGGGCCACAAAGCGAACCGCTACAGCGTATACGACGTGATCAAAAGCGTGACTGAGAAATCGAACTTGATTCCATCGGGCGACATAACCGCTTACAACCCAAAGAAAGACAAATCGGGGGTTGAGGCAAACGACATTGTGGTGGACTTTGTAAACACCGAATTAGTTCCAACGTTTAAACAATCGAACAAGTCAAGGGAATTCATCTGTGATGATAATCCAGACGACAACAGAGCATCATACATCAAAAAGGGACTCGTGGTACACAAGGTCTTCGAGATGATAAAAGACGAGGCTGACATTCCACAGGCGCTAAGGACACTCGAACAGGATGGTGTGATGCAAGACAAGCAGTTCTACGAGGAGATTAAGGATTTCGTAACCGACGCTCTGAAAGACAGCAGGGTAAGAAGCTGGTTCGATCCGAAGTGGAACGTCATGAACGAATGTGACTTTGTGATGAATGAAGGAGGAACTACAAAAACACGCCGCCCGGACAGAGTCATATACGACGATCACGAGACAATTGTCATCGACTACAAGACCGGAATACCGCTAAATGGTCACAAAACGCAGGTGCAGAAATATATGCGCCAGCTCAAACTCATGGGAATGCCAAACGTACACGGCTACTTATGGTATATGAAAGAAAGCAGAATACAACCTATCGAAACGGCCTGAGATGAGAACATTTTTGAACACAGTCGCAGAAGACATCGCACGGATTGCCGACAAGCATTATAACGGGCATCTCAACGAATTAACGGTGATATTCCCAAACAAACGGGCAAGCCTGTTCCTGAACCAAGAACTCATGGAGTATGTCAACCCTCCATTCTGGGCTCCGCACTACTGCACAATCACCGAGTTGTTCCAGTCGCTCAGCCAACTCACCATAGCCGACCCCGTACTCCTTATTTATTATCTCTACAAGGCATACAGGAAAGTCACCGACAGCAAAGAGACGTTCGACCAGTTCTACTCGTGGGGGGAGGTCCTACTAAACGACTTCGAAGACATCGACAACAACATGGTCGACGCGGGCAAACTGTTTATAAACATAACGGACATTGAGGAACTCACAGGATTCCAATATATAGACGAAGAACAAGAGGAGGCCATCAAGAAGCTGTTCAACAGCTTCAGCACAGAAACGACGACACAGCTTCACGAACGCTACCTAAGGATGTGGAAAGCCATGCCCGACATATACAAGGAGTTCAAATCCCTACTCCGCCAACAACACTACGCCTACACAGGGATGCTGAAACGCGAAGTGGCAGAGAATATCAAAGAAGGCAAATTGACAGAGTCCGCAAAGCAAACTCTGTACAATAAATACAAACACTCCTGCATAGTGGGATTCAACGTGCTGAACGAAACAGAAAAGGTCATTTTCAAGCATATGCAAGATGCCTATGACACATATTTCTATTGGGACTATGACGAAGTATATAAAGACAATCCGTTTTTTGAGGCTGGTACTTTCATAAGCGACAACATCAAAATGTTTGGCAACAAATTGGTCCATGCGGACACTTACCGCAATTTGCGCAAAAAGAAAGACATACAATTTGTAGCCTCCGCAACAGACAGCGCGCAATGCAGATACGTCGGACTATGGCTTAAGCAAAGGCTGGCAGACGACACACGACTGAACCAGACCGCCATAGTACTTTGCGATGAGCAAATCCTACAGCCCATGCTGCATTCTATTCCCGCAACCTATGGCGACAACAAACCCACCCTGCTCAACATCACCATGGGATACCCGATGCAAGAAACACCAATCACAAGTTTCATCATGTCACTACTCGAACTGATTTTCCGCGGATGGAGGCCAAAGACCAATAAAACGGGAACAAGCAAATGGAGGTATACATACGTTGAGAAGGTATTGAAGCACCCGTACACCATGCTGATGAATAAAGACGACGCTCTTTCAATTATTGCCGGCTTCAAAAGGAACAACACCACATATCCGAATCAAAACGAACTTAAAGGGTACTTTATCGAGGATATGTTCAAGGAGCCGGCCAATGATATCGCCGGAAACATAAGGCACGTCGCAGAACTGGTGAAGGCTGTTGCCATGAAATTATCAAAACACCACGATAATACGGACTCCCTGTATGCGGAATCCATATTCAACGCATGGACCATCCTCAACAGGTTCCAAGACTTAATGGATAATCACGGACTGGAATTCGACACACCTGAGACGCTGATACGCTTGATACGCCAGGCTCTTTCGACAGGTGCGGTGGCGTTCCATGGCGAACCAGCCGTGGGCGTGCAACTGATGGGTATACTTGAAACACGTAACCTCGACTTTGAAAACGTGATAATGCTTTCGGTGAATGAGGGTATGCTGCCTAAATCGGGACACTCTACATCGTTCATCCTGAATTTCCTGCGAGAGGCTTATGGCATGACAACACAGAAACGACAAACAAGCCTGTACGCATACTACTTCTACCGGTTGATACAACGCGCCCGGCACGTGACGCTTGTTTACAACAATGCGACTGAAGGATTGCACAAGGGGGAAATGAGTCGTTTCATGATGCAATTGAAATATGAGAAAAACTCTATTCTCTCCAAAGACACCACAATACGAGAACTCACCCTGTCGCCCGACACGCTGTCGGACGGAAAGGCCGCAAGTCAGCAGCGACAGGAAAGCACCATGGCTGCAACCGGAGACATCAGCATAAGCAAGGGGGGCGAGAAGGTGCGCAGTAAATTAAGCCAGATTACACGACTCTCTCCTTCCGCGCTCAACACGTACCTTGATTGCCAACTGCGTTTCTACTTGCAATATGTATGTGGTTATCACGAAGAAGATGAGATTAGCGAAAACGTAGCCGACAATGTATTTGGAAGCATATTCCACAGGGCGATGGAATACTTCTACAATAATTATAAAGAACAAACGCTCGGCACGGACTTCTACAACCAGTATGTGGAGAAGGCCAAAAGCGGGAAATACAAGATAAAGGAGGAAAGCAAGTATGGCATACGCCGTTGCGTGGACAAAGGCTTTGCGGAAGAGATGTTCAAGATCCCCAAAGAAGATGTCTTGAACGACAAATTCACATTGGAACTCAACGGCACACAACTGTTGAACCACGAAGTGATTGCAAGATATGTGGAAAAGCAAATCATCAACGACTACCAAGTGAGCCCTCTAAAAATATTGGAACAAGAGGCGCAACACTACACCGACTTCAAGTTTGCGTCAAAAGAAGGAAACCGCACAATAAAAATCGGCGGCATCATAGACAGAGAGGACATCGCAACAATAGACGGGACAAAGCGGCATAGGATTGTAGACTACAAGACATCATCGCGCCAACAATCTACTGCTTCCGTTGAGGATCTCTTCATACCTCACGACAAACGATCGGGTTACATTTTCCAAGCGTTCTACTATTGTGAGGTGATCATGGACGAATTAGCAAGCAAAGGCAAAGACACACCCGTATTGGCTCCAACGCTGTTATACATCAAGCTGAGTCAAAAACCAGAGGAATCATTCATCAAGGTGGGTAAAGACTTCATCACCGATTATAAATCACAATGCCACGAGGAATTCGCGGAAAGACTTCAGCAACTGCTTGCGGATATATTCGACACCGATAAAAGTTTCTCCCCCGCCATGGGCGACCATAGTTGCAAGTTCTGCCCGTTCAAAGCGGTCTGCAATAAGGAAAATATAGAGACGGCGTGGCAGTAAATTAAAGGATGAACCGCTATATCACGATTCATCCTTTATACACTTTGTTTTCAGCAGTCTTATTGTGCCTGAGCCGCATTATCGTGCTTCTTCACATACTTTTCGTTGAATTCCTCATCATCCTTGCATTGCAGGTACTTAACCATTTCGACAAGTGAAAGAATCCAAATGATAATGCCACCGAATCCACAAGTACAAATAGTTACGAGGAGATAAATGATGCCACGCTTTACATTGCCAATGTAGAATTCATGAATACCATAAGCTCCCAAAAAGAAAGCCAAAACGGCTGCTACTACTTTACTTTTCATTTTGTTTATTGTTTAATCGTTAAAAAAAGGTTTTCTTCTGTGTACAAAGATATATAAATTAATTGTATCCCAACAAATCCCTGCATAAAAAATATCATTCTACTTGCAAATTTCTTATCTTTGCACCCATAAATGGATATAAAAGGATGAAACTGCTGCGAAGCGACAACGAAATCATACAATTCCTCATCAACTTCTTTCTTCTCGAAGTGTTGGGGCAAGCGGCCGTGTTCGTACTGCAAATCGTATTCAGATTCTTCGGAATGCCGCAATTGTACATCTTCTGCCATTCAACGCCGCACTTCAAGCAAATACTATTTACAATACTGCTCATAATTGCGGTAATCTTAAGCGTGGTCAGCATACTTCGAGACAGCCGCAGGCGTAAAGAAGCGGACAAAAGCAAAGATAGAACTCAACACGAAGATGGAATCCAACAATAAACACCTCAGCCGCGTTCCCTCAGTTTTCTCTTAACCAGCTCCACAAACTCATAATTTTTCATCCCCCAACCCGGTCGCGCCAACAAACTTGCTGGCGACTGACTGACAAACCGTTCGAACACCATGTCTTGCCGTGTATGATGGATGAAGTCTACAACAAGGTCTGCATATTCATCCGCGGTGAAACGTACAAAGTCTTCGGGACGTTCATTGAATTCCTCCGCCATGCGGGTTCCCTTGATCAATTGCAGTTGATGTAGCTTTAAGGTCGTAATCGGCAACTCCGATATGATTTCCGCCCCACGTATCATATCATCACGGTCCTCGCCAGGAAGTCCGAGTATCAAGTGCGCACCGACAAAGATGCCTCGTCGCGCTGTTTCCTCAACCGCCTTACGCGCACAGTTGAAATCGTGTCCACGGTTAATTCTCCGCAATGTATGGTCATACACGCTCTCTATGCCATATTCCACTATCAAGAAAGCGCGCTTGTTGAGTTCGCTTAAATAATCCAACAGACTATTAGACACACAATCCGGACGCGTCCCTATCACCAATCCTACAACTCCGTCCACACTCAATGCCTCCTCATATTTCCTTCGAAGTTCACCCAACTCACCATAAGTATTTGTGTATGCTTGAAAATACGCAAGATACCTCATATCAGGGTATTTCCTGCCGAAAAACATCTTGCCATCCTCCAATTGACACCTTATAGTCTTGTCGGTCCTGCAATAATCAGGATTGAACGTTTGATTATTACAATAGGTACATCCGCCCACTCCGACACGCCCGTCACGATTAGGACAGGTGAACCCCGCGTTGATTGATATTTTCTGCGCCTTGAAACCTAATTGAGAATAAAGCCAAGACCCAAATTCCCTATATCCACATCCGCTATGAAGAAAATCTCTCGTCATACCACAAAAGAATTGCAACGCAACTGCCTAATATCTATTTGCCACTCGTATTATTATTGGGCAAAGATAAATAAAATAACAGAAACAAGCATGGTAGATTGGCGAAAATAATTAACTTTGCACTACACTATTGCAAATTCATAAATATGAAGACCATTGATTGTTTTATCCCCTACAACGACGTGGAGACTGCGACGAAGAACGTTGAGCAATTCAAATCGTCAAGTCTTGTAAAAAATGTATTTCTCTTGGCAAGAGACACAACCCTTCCTCATATCGGCGGATGCAATATCTTGTTTATTGACAACTTGGAGAGTTCCACCACACTGCGCCAGATGGCACTAATATCACAAGCCGAATTCGTCGCCATCTACAGTAAGGACACTCCCATTAATATTGGATACAAAGCTTTAGAACGCGCCACGGATGTGGCCGAAAACACTGGGGCGGGAATGATCTATAGTGATTATTACGCCGAAAAAGACGGCATGCAAGAGAAGGTGCAAGGCATCCCGTATCAAGTCGGCAGCGTACGCAACGACTTTGACTTTGGTTCACTTCGCGTCGTTCGCACATCACTGCTAAAAGCTTGTGAGGAAGAGTTCAAGAACAACCAATGGAAATTCGCAGCCTTGTATGAGCTCACTTTGTTTGCGAGCAGGCAGGGAGGAATATTTCATTTAAATGAATGCCTGTACACAGAAATTGAGACTGACCTGAGAACAAGTGGAGAGAGGCAGTTCGACTACGTCGACCCACGCAACCAAGAAGTGCAATTTGAAATGGAACAGGTATGTACCGAACATCTCAAGCTCATTGACGCATACGTCAGTCCTGATGATGTTACCGACACAGTCGTTGAAAGTGGAACCTTCAAATATGAAGTTTCCGTGATTATACCAGTAAAGAACCGCGCCAAGACCATTGAAGACGCAGTAATGTCGGCCCTCTCCCAAGTGACGGATTTCCGATTCAACGTAATAGTTGTTGACAATCATTCGGACGATGGTACGACCGACATAATCAGCAAACTCGCCAACTACGACCCACGCGTAGTTCACATCATTCCTGAACGTGATGACCTCGGCATCGGTGGATGCTGGGATCTCGCCATCAACGACGTGAACTGTGGACGGTTCGCCGTACAACTCGACTCTGACGACTTGTATGCGCGAGAGTACACGCTTCAAAAAATTGTAAATACATTCTACAAAGAAAAATGCGCGATGGTAATAGGATCTTATCGCATGTGCGATTTGTACTTGAAAACCCTTCCACCCGGCACCATCGACCATAAGGAATGGACTGCGGAGAATGGTCGCAACAACGCTCTTAGGGTAAACGGCCTTGGAGCACCACGCGCCTTTTACACTCCATTGCTACGACGCATAGGCATACCCAACACCAGCTATGGGGAAGATTACGCGCTTGGACTCGCTTTCTCCCGTTTCCACAAAATCGGGCGCATATTCGAGGAAGTATATCTTTGCCGCCGATGGGGAGGCAACTCCGACGCGGCGCTGACTACCGACCAGGTGAATCGTAACAACTATTATAAGGACACACTGCGCACCATCGAGATCGCCGCGCGCCAGAAGATCAATGCGTTTTGGGAAGGACATGCCACACAGCAGGACGCGGACATGTTCTTTGACTCACAAATGCAAACATGGGGCGAAGTAGCCAAACGATATAAAGACCTTGAAGCGATACGTACTAAAATCTTGGATGTTAACGGCAAGCAGGTTACAGTGCAGTTCAATCCGTCAAGGATAATCTCTACAGGAGCGGACACCGATACAAAGACGATAAAGCACCGGCCTTGTTTCCTTTGCAAGGACAACCGTCCCGACGAACAGGTCGGACTTGCTCTTAACGAGCGTTTCCAGCTTTTAGTTAATCCTTTTCCTGTTCTTAAGAAACACTTCACTATCTCGCTGCGCACACACCAACCCCAGCACATACGCCCATACTTCAAAGACATGCTGCAGATCGCAAACTCACTGACAGACATGTTCATTTTCTACAACGGACCACATTGCGGAGCCTCAGCCCCCGATCACATGCACTTTCAGGCGGGACCTAAAGAACAACTGCGTCGGAGCGGCTATCTCAGCAAGGCAATTGAAATCCGCAGTAAAGACATTGATGAAGTCTGCCGGCTTTTCAATGAGACATACGACGGCCTGCCCATAGGAGAAGGTGAATATGAACCGCGGATGAACGTGCTGGCATGGAAGGATAACGACGAATACGCGTGCGTGGTCTTTCCTCGCAAAAAACATCGTCCGAGTTGCTACTACGACGAAGGTGAGAACGGATTAATGGTCAGCCCCGGAGCACTCGACATGACGGGATTGATCATCACGCCACGAGCGGGTGATTTCAATAAGATCACCGCACAGGACGTGGAGGAAATATTAAAGGAATGCGGCGAATGAAAGAAACAGAAGTAGAGGTAAGCGTCGGGATAGTAAGCGCCGACTGTATCCACTTTTGCCTTAACGCGGTCTATTCCGCCAAGGGACAGATGGTGAAAGGCAGTCAAGAAGTAAGTTTCGAGGAAGGCGGAATATTCTGGAACGGCAATATATACCAACAACTATCATTCCATTCACTACAGACAGGCGCGACATTCTCCATTCAAGACGTAGTCATCGGCAAGGATTTCCATTGGGAACGGAAAGAGACGCAGACTTTCAGCGGATCAATTCACTTCGTGGTGAACGAAGGCAAGGTGTGCGCCATCAACACCCTGCCAGTCGAGGATTACCTGACAAGCGTGATTTCATCTGAAATGAAACCCACCGCCTCTTTGGAGTTTTTGAAGGCTCACGCCGTGATTTCGCGCAGCTGGATCATCACGCAGATAAAGAAACGCAAAAAGACCGACAAACAAAACGACAACGCTTTCTTCTCCTTCCACAAGACAGATAACGAACTGATAAGATGGTATGACCGCGAGGATCATACGTTGTTCGACGTATGTGCTGACGACCATTGTCAACGTTATCAAGGAGTGACCAAAGCGTCAAGCGACAATGCGACAAGAGCGGTTAGAGAGACCAAAGGACTTGTACTGTATTATAATGGGGAAATATGCGACGCGCGGTTTTCCAAATGCTGTGGAGGAATATCCGAAGAGTTCGATACTTGCTGGGAAGATGTACATAAGCCCTACCTCGTCTCACAACGCGACAGTCATTATGAAACCACCTTGCCCGACCTGACCGAAGAAGAGAACGTAAGGAAATGGATTCTAAGCACTCCACATGCCTTCTGCAATACACAGAACAAAAACATACTCGGCCAAATACTCAACAGCAGCGACCAAGAGACCACAGACTTCTTCCGCTGGAACGTTGAATATCCACAGGAAGAACTTTCACATATCATAAACGACAACCTAAAAGACGACTTTGGAGAAATAACCGACCTCATACCTCTCAAACGAGGAAAGTCCGGCAGAATATGCCGGCTGCAAATTGTCGGAACAAAGAAAAGCATGATCATCGGAAAGGAATTGGAGATCAGGCGCGTGCTGTCGCGCTCCCACCTGTTCTCATCCGCGTTTGTAGTCGACAAGGTGAAGGGCGGTTTCGTGCTTCATGGAGCCGGTTGGGGACACGGAGTCGGGTTGTGTCAAATCGGAGCGGCGGTCATGGGTGAGAACGGATATGATTATAAACAAATTCTTAATCATTACTACCCTGGCAGCTATCTTGCCAGCGCGCAAATGGGCATAGAAAGTTAAACAAGTACATGATGGTCACGAACCTACAAACAAACAGCAAAGGAAGCACAATGCGCGCTTGGGCATGGGTACCGACTCTCTATATAGGAGAAGCACTTCCCCTGTCAGCCGTAATGTACATTTCCGTCATAATGTTTAAAGAATTCGGTCTTCAAGACGATGAGATTACATTCTATACAGGCTGGCTCGGCATTCCGTGGGTTATAAAGCCTCTATGGAGTCCCATCATAGACAACATGAAGACAAAACGATGGTGGATTGTCTCAATGCAGTTCACCATGGGTACAGCCTTGGCTCTTGTCGCATTCTCCATCCCTTGGGCGGCATACTGGCTGCAATGCACACTTGCGCTCTTCATGTTAATTGCCTTTTCAAGTGCCACACACGACATCTCCGCTGACGGATTCTACATAATCGGACTGACGGACAAACAACAGGAGTTCTTTGTCGGCATCAGGAATACATTCTATCGCATCGGAATGGTCTTAGGACAAGGGGGGCTCGTAATGCTCTATGGTTTGATGACCAAATATAAAATCGTAAACGACGCTCATACGGGATGGTCGATCATATTCTTGTTGCTGGCATTGTGCATGATAGCTCTTGCATTATACCATTCCGCCATCTTGCCAAAAGTCGAAGTGCCTGTACACGAGACTTTTGTATTTAAAGAACAAGTCACGGAATTCTGGAACACCTTAAAAGTATTTGCCACAAAGCCGCACATTATAACAGCACTGTGTTTTATTCTGCTATTCCGCCTGCCGGAAGGATTGCTTACCAAAATAGTTCCGTTATTCCTTACCCGCGACACTTCAGAAGGAGGCTTGGGCATGGAAGCATTTGACTATGGCTTGATTTATGGGACACTTGGCACCATCGGATTGCTGGCGGGCGGCATTATTGGAGGTTGGGTGGTAGCGAAATGGGGGCTTAAGAAATGCTTATGGCCATTGGTACTTTGCATAACCCTGCCCGACATTGTATATGTATATCTCAGTTTCTTCCCAACAGGCAATCTGTGGATTATCGGCAGCTGCGTATGTATTGAGCAAATAGGCTATGGGTTGGGATTCGCCGCATACACTCTCTATCTCGTAACCTTCTCCCGTGGTGAACGCAGCACGGCCGTGTTCTCCATTTGTACGGCTGGACAGTATCTCGGAGGCATAATGCTGCCAGGCATGGTGTCGGGCTTGATCTCATCGCATACTGGCTATCCGACATTCTTCCTGATTGTAATGGCTCTCTGTCTTGTTACATTCGCGGTAACCGCTTTGGTGAAGATCGACACCGAGGAATAACAGGCACGGCATTTCTTGCGCCAGCTGTCATAATCACTTGAACAGAACACCGTCAACGTGTTCACCGATAAGAAAGTCCGCATAGTCGGCCGTCTTGTACCAACGGAGTTTGCCTGGCATATCATCACTGATGTGCCTGCCGTTTATTTTCAAGTCCTCAAACACGACGTTCCTTATCTTGTGTTCCTCATCATATCCGCTTACAACTGACATGTTGGGCATGTCGCCATAATAGCGGATGTTGCGAAACACGACATCCTCTATTCCACCACCAGGCGCGGCACAATACTTTCGGTTCCATCCGACAGTGAGATGCAATATGCTTCCCTGTCTGATTTGTTCGATGCGTATGTTGTCGAAAAGAACGTTCTTCACAAAATTTCCGTCTCCGCAATTTATGGCGAGACAGCCTTGGTAGTCTATCTGAGGTTCTGCCTGACACAGTATGTCGATATTCTCATATACAAGTTCCACTATGCTGTCCCCCACCTCGGGATTTCCATGTATACCGATGAATATGGGGTGAGCCACATCGGCCCACAAAGTAGAATTGCGCATGTGTATATTGTGTACTGATCCGCTGAATCCCTTGCGGGTGGCGTAAGCGGTGGTGCAATCGTCTGAATTGCGACAAAACACACGGTCGTAAAGAATGTTTGACGACGCAAAGACATTCAATCCGTCGCCCCATGACGGATGCGAGATGCTTCGTATATCATGAAGAGTCACTCCGTCGCTGCCGCCTATGGGGCATGTGTTCAAGATGAGTCCGTCAATCATTACATTCCTACTACGGTACACATGGCATCCCTCCCATCCTGCTACAGGACGGGCGACCCCCCTTCCCACAATACTCACATTCTCCGCGTCCTCAATGGCGAATGTTCCTGTGAAATAACTGCCAGGCGACAAATAAACGGTTGTATTCGACGGAATCCGGATTGTATCCCTGGTATCGTAATAGGCAGGCGGATAGCTGACGAACGTACGCTTCAGCCTTTTTGCTTCACGTCGGGCTTCTTCTTCTGTTTGGCACGGCTTCGATGTAAAGAGCAGAAGATTGCTTGTTATATCTCCGTCGAACTCGACGCTCACATTCTCCGGTTGAAACAGCAAGAACTGCACTGTGGAATCGTTCTGCTTATTGGCGATGATTCCACGATAATCCGGGCGGACGCGTACACTGTCGAACGTCTTGTTTTTAGTAACAACCCGTACATATACATCTCCTGTAAAATCAAAGAAGGCGTACGATATTTCCCTTATGCCATGTGTTCCGTTGGCCAAAGGAGCGTTCACTTTCGCCATGTAGGTGTCAATACGAGTCCAATCGCTGTTGCCTCGTGACCTTACGTACACATCATAGTCGTTTTTCAATGGTGCTCCTTTGGGTGCGGGATACGTGAACGCCTGATGCAACTTGACAGACTCTTTCACACCTGGAGCCCTCGTTTCCCTGCTTTGACCTTTTGCCTCAGCCTTGGCTTGCAAGGCAAGTACCCGCTCCGTATAAGGCATCTTCAATCCCAGGCGCTTCACATAGTGGTCGTATGGCAGTTGATATATGTCCCACAGTCTTCCGCGTCCCATTTCTCCAGGCTCTGTCCAATCATTATACAGGCCGGTACAATCAGTCCAAGTAGAAAATGGAACGTCGTAACCTAAATTATAACGCGCCGAATACTCTATCCCCTTCATCAGGCGGTTGTCGAACGCTCCCCATAAGTCGTCACCTTGTTTCCATGCCATCTCGCAAATATCGGCTTGAGCACCAAGGCCTAATTGTGCGTGCGACTGGTCGCGTCCTGTTTCCTGACACTGACCCGTCTCGCCGACATAACGGGGCAGCGAGCCGTTGTCGTTCGCATACAAAAAGTAGCTGGTCGATTTCTTGTAAAGCGCGCTGTCTTCAAGATAGACGGCACACGCCATGCGGCAGCGGTTGACAATAGCACCCCAATTGCCGTTTGCGTATGGGCTGTCGGCTTCGAACTTGTCGATTGTCGGCAGTATGGCGCGCCTTATCATAGCCGTCCATGATTCGTTTCTTTCACCTACGGCCAGCATTGCTTTAACCAGCCAATACGCTTGGATGGTACACAAAGGGGCGTCATGACCGTCAAAGCCCTGCAAGGTCGATGCATAGGCGTTGATTATGCTCTTCGCACTCGCCGTATCACCCGACTCGGCAAACCTCAGCGCTGCCTGCATGTCACGTTCGCTTCCATTCTTGGTGTTCGCATACCGCCCGTCACGCGCTATTATCTCATATGGACCAGCCATCTTGTATTCCTGACCACGCAGGCATATTGCCGGACAACATGACATCACGAGCAACGCAAGGAAAACTTTTTTTATCATCGTCTGCTTGTTCTTATTGTCTTGCATTCTTGTTAAGTTCCACAGCCATAATGGGTAAGTGCTTTAAGTCTCAAATCTATTTCATGACCTTCTTTCCATTAACTATGTATATGCCATGCGGCAGTCCGTCAGTGAACAAGACCTTGCGTCCGGTGAGATCGTAAGCCGCCCCATTCGCGTCATTATCGTTTGAAGCGTGTATGACGCTTATGCCTGTGTTGTCACTTATGCTGACGAGTAGGAACGGAAACTGAGTGATTGTTGTATTGTCTGTAACCACCGTCCCATCATCATCTGCCGCCCAGTACTTTGACGTACTGGTAGTCAATCCAGTATGGATGTCGTAACGGGCAGAGCCGATAGCCGAATCAAAGTAGAAGGAATAGAACGTGGTCTTTCCAAGTTTTGCGCCAGAAGTCAGTCCGAGGCTGTCCGGCAGGCTTACAATGCAGTGCCTTGAGTTGCCCTTGTTGGCTATATACCACACCTGGCCTTCCGACGGGTTGTCCACATCGCCATCCTCAAACGTCACAAGTTCGCCCGAACCGCCTGCGGTGAGCAGCCTTCCGCTTGCGGCATGCACAATAGCGTAATTGCCTGCGTCGATTGTGGCAAAGTTCTTGTCTCTCACGTACAAGTTGAAGGTAAACGAGTACGTGACGCCCGACATCGTATAAGTGACCGTATATTCTCCGCTCTCTTGTACGTTATCCAACTTCAATGTCTTGCTGCCCGATGTGCCGTCGCTCCATGACACCTTCGGCCACAAGACGGACGCAGGGGTGGTCAAGCCCAGTGTCACCGTGTCGCCTTGTTCGGCTATGACCTCCGATCCTTCTGTCGTAATGCCATTATTCACACTGTAGGGTATTCCCATCAATACATGTATGTGGAACACACGGGTAGTCGTCGCGCCTCCCTGGTTGGTATACGTGACCGATACTTCCTGGTCGTCATGGACGGCTGAAGTCGTAATGGATTGTGTCTGTGCGCCGGTCGACCACTTGTAAGTTCCCCATCCGCACGCAGGTGCTACCGACAGAGAGACAGTCTTCCCGTATAACACGTCTATTGTATCGGTCTCGGTAGTCACCGAATTATACGTGACACTCGGGGTGAGTCTTGTTGGTATGCAGTCGCCCTTCACCGCTATCGGAAAGCACTGCCGGCTTTTGATGCCGTTCTTGTTGGTATAGGTGACACGATAGACGTAGCTATGGTCGGTTTGCACCGTTATGTTGCGTGTCGTTTCACCTGTTTCCCATTGCCAGTCGCCAGTGTCTTCCTCTCCGTCTGGCAACTGAGGCATCAGTGTCACCGTCTCCCCCGTAGGAACCCCTGTATTTACATTGGTCGTGTACGTGTTCACAAGTCCGCCCAACTCATTGTGCGCAATCACACTGCCGTCAACATTGCCCAAAGTGCGTTCTACAGTCAGACTTGGAATCAGATTGGAATTGAACGTGCCACTGTACTCAATCTTGCCCGACAGTTCGGTAGGCGCCTCGTCGGCGGATGCGACACCGTCCCCATAAGTATTCATCAGGACGGAGTAGCCCAGGTGGTCATACCCTCCGCTGGTACTGCCCATACCGCCAGCGTCAATACCCATTTCATTATAAGCCTTCTCAGAGAAAGGCATACGCACGCCCTTCACTCCCTCATAGATGCCGATGACAGTTCCCCAATATGGCCGCATCTGAGCACCAAGAGCCGGACCAGTCATCGTCCAACAACGTGAATCGGTATAATAAATGCCGTTTGTACCATACTTATAGTTAGTCCAAGGCAGCCCTTCGACACTTTGGGTCTGCGCGGCTATATACTCTATACCTGCGGCAAGCCGGTGGTCCATATAGGCGAAAAGGTCGTCACCCTGGTTCCACGCCTGATGCGCTATGTCGACAGCAAGCCCGGCGGCCATCGCAGCATGTCCCGTGTCACGTCCGCTCTCGTTCATCTGTCCGAGTTTGCCGTATGCGCCTGTCTCCAATTCCGACTGGGATGTTGTCACAACAAGATTGCCGAGAAACTCAGTCAATCCGTCGTTCAATATAGGATCCGACGTGCGAGGATCGGTAAATGTGCCAACCTGGTCGTACTTCATATACGACATACCTTGATTATATATATACACGTCATCACACAACACTCCGATGCTGACTACCGCAAGGGCGTTGCACAATCCCCAGTTCGACCAATAGTGACCTGGAGCCTGCCACCATTTGCCGGAGTTCTCCCACGTACCGTTTCGTCCACGCAAGAACCCTATGCAACTCGGATACCACACCTCCAGCATCCACTGTTTGAACGTCTCGAAGTCATCGTGCGACCAGCCTTCATAGTCGCGTACCAGCTCAGCCGCCTGTGCGAATTCATAACCATATAACCCCGCAGCCAAGGCGTAGTTTGAGTCGCCGGTTACAAGTTTCGTGGTTCTCGCCCAAGCCATCAACACATCGACGGCGTGTTTCGCATTGGCCTCCGTCCCCTCTATCTTCCATCTCAATCCATTCTGATATGCGATAGCGGCTCCGCGCGCCGCATTAATATAGTTCTGTCCGCCACTGCCGCCTCTGACAATTGTCTCCACCGGATATGTGCTGCACGTCGACTGGGCGAACTCAGCCGATTTCAAGACATTGTAAGCGGCGGTGACTTTTGTGTTTCCGTCGGCGAGTTGTTGTTTGATACGGTCGAAATCCGCCTGGGTATGCAGTCCGCCGGGATGTACGAACCCGCGATCGGTATCATAACCGCTTGTCACTTCCTGCGCCCGCACCATGCCGCCAGCCAGTACCGCAATAATTAAAAGGATTGTTCTTGATTTCATAGACGTTTTGAATTTAAGTAATTAGTTTTGTCGCTGCAAATTTACATTATTATCATTAACGAACAATCTCCCCATTCGTCCAAATTCGATGCGTTCAAACGTTTTTATCGAAAAAAAGGACGTTCGGGCTTATCAAATTATTCGTATTTTGGACGTAAGCGACGGTCAACCAACCAAAAAGTTGTATCTTTGTAACAATAGAAGCATAGTCACACTCATATGGGACGCAGAATCATATTAACTCTATTGGCGATACTGTCTAATGCCTTGGCAAATGCCATAACACACCACTGGACAGCGGCCGACGGTCTGCCTACGGGTGAAATACGACAGATAATAGAGTTGCCTGACGGACAAATGTTAGTCAACTGCGAAGGTGCCTTTTGCCTATCCGACGGCAAAGCGTTTACCACACTTCCTTGTAAACGTAACAAGACTTTCCGGCTGAAGCACTACATCAAGGGATATGGCCATACTTGGCAAGGCGACTCCCTGCTTTGGATTCGCGACTTCTACCGCATCTTCGTCTTTGACGCACGCACCCGCTCATTTCGCTACGACTTTGACGCGCTCACCGCTGATGCCACAATACAACGTTTCATAACAGGCGAAACGGGCAACGACACGTTGAACGACAGGCAATGGCTGACATCATACGGACTGGCAACACAAGCGACATGTGCCACGGTCGACCGACAGGGCGGAACATGGGTGGGAACAGGTACCGACGGCATCTACTATATCACTCCCGCACGCCATACGGCGCAGGTCGTCCATAACGACTCACTATTACGACAAACGACTCAAATGACCGACAGCAAGGGAAGGAAGTGGAGGTGCGGTCATGACGGACTCTATTGCCTCAATGGTACAAGTCAATCAGTGTACCACAACGGCAATGTCAGCGGGCTGACACACGTACAGATGAGCTTTATCACCGAGCTGCCCGACCACCGGTTCCTTCTTTGCTACACCATTCACGAACTTGGCTACTTCAATCCAGAACAGCGGACATTCACGTCGCTTAACAAAAAACTGCCAGAGCTGTCACGCTACCGCTATTTCGTGGGAGCATGCCCTATCAACAACCGCTGGACGGCAGTATACACACAAAATGGCGCTTTCCTGCTCGATGTCAAAACCGACACCCTCGCCGACTTTCCACAAAGGGAAATCATTGAGAGCCGCTCCGACAAATATAATTGCATGCTTAGTGACAAACGGGGATGCCTGTGGGTCGGAACACAAAACGGACTCTTCCGCCTGTCGCCTCACAAACGCAAAAACAGTACGTCTACAGGCAATGCGCCCGATTACACCTGCACACGAATTGAAGGTCTGGCCAACAATTGTATACGCAGCCTTGTGTCCGATGCCTTGGGCAACGTCTGGGCAGGCACATCGTGCGGGATCTCACGCATAACGCCTTTTATAATCAATCTCGGAACCGGCGACGGTGTTCCACCCGTATCCATGACCGAGCGTGCAGCCTGCCTCACAGCTGATTCCCGCCTCGCGTTCGCCCACAATGACGATGTCGTACTGTTCCATCCCGACAGCATAATACCGACAGGCACGCCCACCGGAGTAGTCCTTACAATGCTCGAAGCAAACGACACCCCAGTCCAATCAGACAAGTTTTTGTCTGGCAAAATGGTATTCAACTACCATACAAACAACCTCCGATTCTATTTCTCAGCGCTCAACTATGCAACGCCGTCCCACACGCTCTATCGCTACCGACTGGTCAATTCTGATACCGATTGGCATCAAAGCGACGAGGGTCGCGACGGAGCCCTTTGCTCAGTGGAATACCGCTCATTGCCACCTGGTGACTACACATTCGAGGCACAATCAACCATATTCAATGGATCGTGGGGTAACCCTCTAAGAGTTTCATTCACCATCGCACCGCCCCTTTGGCTCACTTGGTGGGCGAAACTCCTATACCTTATTATTATATTAGGGACGCTCTTTGCCATCATACAGTCCTATCTCAAACGACATAGGCAAAAGTTGGAGCGAGAAAACGACGAAAGAGTCAACCGCCTGTTTGAACTGCGCGACTACGCACGCCACCAGTTTGCAGAAAGCACGCACATCGACCCACGGAAAATCAGCGTGGGAAGCGAGGAGGAGCGACTGACAGAACAGATGCTGCGCACCATCGAAGCCCACATCAGCGATTCCGACTACGGGGCGAACCAGTTGGCGGCTGATGTCTGCATGAGCCGGTCCGCACTCTACTCCAAGTTGCGCACCATGCTCGGCATCACCCCAAGCGATTTCATCCGCAGCGTGCGGTTGAAACACGCCGCAGAACTGTTGTCCGCCACCAATCTGCCAATAAGCGAAATTGCGGAGCGTATCGGCTACAATACGCATAAGGCATTCGCAGCCAACTTCAAGAAGATGTTCGGAGTACTGCCAAGCGAATACAGGTCTGCGTCAACATAACCGTTTTCTTTTACCTTGGCCTTCCATATCGCCCCACCTTCGCACGTATATATAATAAGGTGCAAGCAAAACAAGGCAGAATTTGGTTATAAATACTCACGCAGTTACATTTTTCATCTAAATATATTTGTTTATTCAAGATAAATCATTACATTTGTAATTGAATAATTATCATTAACTATAAATATCTTATTGAATATGAAAAAAATTATGTTTATCATGATGCTACTAACAGCATTATCAGTCAAAGCGCAAACATCCTTTACAAGCTCCACATTGGCTGTAATATCATATGATGGAGGGATTCAGGTTGAGTTGGATTCAGTTCAAACCTGTGACTATAGTTTGTTGATACAAGAATCGTATAGTTCCAGTGACCAAACAATTATCGACATTGGCAGCATGATGCA
>CAZHZH010000001.1:16401-64122 GCA_964537205.1 uncultured Bacteroidaceae bacterium | reverse complement strand
TAGCTCAAGCTGGGGCTTGGCTCTGCTCATCTGACTTGCACGACTATTCACTCGGATGAATCCTCGGGATGACGGGAGGGGGTGCGAGGTATGGTTATGTCTCAGTACTATGGGGTCCGCTCTCACCACAACGTCATTCCGACGTAGCGTAGCGAAGGAGTGAATCCTCGGTGCGCTATTATCGTGCTTTTTCTCTGTGCTATGGAGTCCGCTATGAGGATTGGCTTCGCCCGAAATGGGCTGCGCCTCGGAAAAGCTCAAGCGAGCTTGGCTCTTCACTCAGCTTGCACCATTTGTCACTCAGCCCTAAAGGGCTTCGGGATGACGAGATGGAAGGGCTTCGGGATGACGGGAGGGAGCGGTGACCCTGCATGAGGTGTATGCGGTACGTGGGTGCGGATGACGTGGCTATGCCATAGTGCTATGGGGTCCGCTATGAGGATCCACTCGGCTGAAGCCTCGGAATGACGAGGGGGATGCGGAATGACGAGGGGTGCTACTCGTCCTTTACCGGTATTTTATGAAGCAGTACATAGCGCTGTATAAGACGGCGCCAGGTGCCAAGACGCGGACACTGCCACATGTCGACCGCTGCGGGTATGGTATGGCGCAACAGCGCGGCCACCGGATGGAGGCGGCGAAGTATGGCATAAGGCAATGAGGACCCACCCTCATGGGATGCAAGCAACGAGGTGATGCTATCCATATCGGAGGACGGGATGTCTATGCAGAAACCGGCCAAGCCAGGAGATTGCCAGAACATGCGTACAGATGACGGACGGTCTGCGTCAGCAGGTGACAACAGTTCGGCCATTGACTCGACCCCATGCCCACGAAGTGAGGACAACAGTTGCGATTGTGACTCAGAGTCACGCATGCGGTAAGTGTCGATAAGGCCACTCCAATTGACGAATGCGGTAAGTCCGGTGCCGGAATCGTCAGACTTGATGCCTATATGAGCATAATACACATAATCGTCTGCCGATTGCGGCAATCCTTTAGGAATAAGATACTTGCTCTTTATAAACTCACTACGTAGATCGAGACGTAAAACCACTTCGAGAAATGCGCCGTGGCGCAACAAGGCATATCGTGCATTGCGGGCAAGCCGACGACCTGATGTGGGAGTCAGGAACGGACGAAGCGGCGTGTCGGGTATCAGTGACTCCAGGCTCTCGCCAACAAGTCCGTCGACAGTCTGGAAGTAACGGCTGAGCACCGTCAGACTACCCTGTGTCGGCGCGTCCATCTCTTCGAGGAATGTGGCAGCGAACGAAAGCCGCCGCTTAAGTTCAGCATCATGGGAGCCGAGCGACGCCGCACGCAACTTATGTTTGGCCGTATCGAGACTGCAACCGTTCATATAGGTGAGGATGGTACGCAGGGCGACCGGTGCGTCATCAGCGAAGAACGCTGACTGGAGGCTGCCTATCAGGCGGTCGATGAACCGCCAAGTGTTGGTCAGCTTGAAATCCCTGCCGTTTACCGCCTCACGCACTATCACATAGTTGTACTTGCGAATGTTGGAGATGCGCACACTCCATATTCCCATACGGCAGAACAGACGGTTGTCCCTTCCACGGCGTTTGCCGTCCACCACGTTGTCCTCGCGCCTGACCACACCCTGGAAATGTGCATACGGACCATCGATGACACAAACCGTATCATAGCCACGCTCCAACTCACGGTATGTCATATCGTCGACAAGATCCAGCCGTTCCATACTGCGCTCGATGTCACGCTGGTCGTTGTAGATACGGAACAACTCAAATTCATCATACGACACACGCGACAGACTTAGTATGTCTGAAAGTGTGAGACGGGGAGTTCTTGGTTGGATGAGGTGCGGATGACCGTCGTATTGCTTGCCTTCAACATCAAGCAGGTAACCGGTGCGGGTCATGTGCCGGCAGAAGTCGGCCTTGTGCGACTCCGTCACGTTGACAAACACAACACCACGAATTGTGAGACAGAACTTGTACTTCTTGCCGTCTGTGCGCTTTGGCAAATACAGGCGGTAGCGAGGAAGGTAGGTGCGGCTCACGAAAGGGAGCTTGCGCAGCTCCTCCTCAACGCGCGTCTCGGTGGAGTACTCGGTCCTTATGATGTACCACATTATATTATTACGTGTCGTTCTGTGATTGCCGCGGACGCGCCGGGACACTCCCCCTCCTCCCCGGGGAAGCGCGGGCTTCTACGGGGGACGGGGGGGTGTGGCGTCAGCCACAGCGTTGGCTTACAGTGGAAATACCTCCTCTAACGGCCGACACTTTTATGTCTTGTTCCCGCTTGCGCGGGGCTTGCGCCGCACGCGGAGATGCGGAATCCCTTAATTTTTCGCAATTCTAACATAAAACGGCATACTAAATTTTATACCTTTTTGCGGACTTCTCTTAGTAAGAGAAATCCATTTCAAGCAAGTCGCTGTGGTTCACCGAAATATGAAGGACGAAATTCGACCAAGTAGTACATTTTGCCGCATTTTGGTCGACCGACACACCCTGTCAAGGCTTTCCGCACGATGAGCGCAAGGGACGGCGCGGAGCCTCCGGCCGGTCATGCGTGCGGACGGGAACGCGCGCCGGCTACAAAAAGGAGGCGGTACACAGGGAGGGACGGAACGCGCCGCCGTAATGGGCTGAAAGATAACAAAAAGGAGGCGGGGTTGATTTTTCTTCACCTTTTTATTTTGCCATATTAGAATTATTCCATATCTTTGCAACCGGTTAGTTGCAGGAGTGCGATTCCGCGTCAGAACGGACGCTTCCGCCAACGAAGCCGCATGGTTTTTCAAGGGTGAAAAACCATGGTGGATTTCTCTTACTAAGAGAAATCCACGGGACAATCGGCGGAAATCATTGGCATATAATAAAATCAGCGGCGTACAAGGAACTGTCCGTCGCTGGGGGTGTCGTTTGCAGTGTTGGAAAACGGTATTTTGGGGCGTTGGTCTATTATTCTTATGTCCTGTCACGGATACTGACCCCCTACTCTGCAGGGCCAATGAAATGTGTCAAGCGGCGACCCTGCACGGGTCGTTGTACTCTACATGGCGTGCGACCCGCGGTCAGTCCTGCGGACATGACAGGGGGTTACTTGGGGCGGTTAGCCAGCCGGGCTAATTAATCAGGTATGTCGTCAAGGACTTATTTTAAATTTACTGCAAATTTACTGCAAATTTAAAATACAACCAAATTCTAATGCGGTATTTTTATACGTTGGCGAATATCTTATGCGGCATCTCTATGAGGCGTGTGTCAAGCGGCGACCCTGCATGGGTCGTGGTGGTGAGATTATGCTCTATACCCTCAGTCAGTCCTGCGGACATGACAGAGGGTTACTTGGGGCGGTTAGCCCGCCGGGCTAATGATGTGTGATATATCTCTCAATGGTGGCACCTTTCCAAGGTGCTGGTGGGGGGATGTCTCTTAATCCCCAGGTGCACTGCCTACGTCAGTGTACGCAGGGGTTAAGCATGGTGACACCTCTTCGAGGTGTATGCGATACGTGGGTGCGGATGACGTGGCTATGTCTCAATGCTATGGGGTCCGCTATGAAGGTTCACTCGGCTGAAGCCTCGGAATGACGAGGGGGATGCGGAATGACGAAGGGGGCTGGTGAATATGGAATGGAAGTAAAGCAAAAAGCCAGACTGTTCCCATATAGAGAACCGTCTGGCTTATTCGCTTCGCAGATAAGCGGCTACGTCATGGCATAGCTCAAGCAAGCTCGGCTCTGCTCATCTGACTTGCACGCTTATTCGCTTCGCAACGGACATCAGCCGTTATCCGACTTCGATAGTCTTTTGCGATTTCTTGGTCTGTTCTTTGCGCGGAAGGGTGACGTGCAATACGCCGTCTTCAACCTTCGCCTCTATCTTGTCCTTCTCAACATCGTCAGGCAAAGTCAAGGTCTGCTGATAGTTGGAGTAAGAGAATTCACGCCTCAAGTAGTGCTGTTTCTTATCCTCGTGCTTCTGCTCGTCCTTGTGCTCCATCTTTATGACGAGATTGTTGTCGTCATCAAGACTTACATTGAAGTCCTTCTTAGTAGCACCTGGAGCGGCAAGCTCCAACTCATATTCTTTTTCGGTTTCAGTTACGTTGATCGCCGGTGATGTAATATTAACTCTTGGCAAGCGGCTGTCATCGAGCAAATCTTCAAACGCATTGTCTAACCAATTGTCTTCTGAACGTAATACTGGAAATAACATAAATCAAACCTCCAATTTTTATTTTTAAGTTCTTTGTTTATCTATCGTCGTCCTTCCGTCGTCGCCCACCCTTGTTGGTGTCTCTGACTTCCGAACTCCACAAGACACAATGCAATCTGCGTGCCTACAGCCAGTACGCCACAGCTCGGCGGACAAATGTGGACAACGTGTCATCCGTGAGGTTAAAACTTTTAAGCATCGTGCCAATATTGCCATCCACCGCATGGTTTTTCCCACACACGGACTCCTACTTTCAAATTATTGCCGTATATTTGTGTCAGCACACACATTTACACAAAACAAAACACATACGAACATGAACAGACCATTGATTGGAGTCGTGCCACTGGTCGACTACGAACGCCAGAGCTATTGGATGCTCCCTGGCTACATGAAGGCACTCGAAGAAGCAGGAGCCATACCTGTGACCCTGCCGCTGACAGCTGTCGGCGAAATACTGGAACAAATCGCCGCCGCCATAGACGGACTGCTGCTGACCGGAGGACAGGACGTGTCCCCCTCGCTGTATGGAGAGCAGCCCACCCCGCTATGCGGTGAGACATGCAAGGAGCGTGACGACATGGAGACAACTCTGCTGAGCATAGCCCTACGGCGCGACACACCAGTGTTCGGCATCTGTCGCGGCATACAACTAATCAACGCCTTCCTCGGAGGCACCCTGTACCAAGACCTCCCCACGGAGCACCCATCGGCGGTGGAACACCATCAGTCAGCCCCCTACGACCGCTCAGTCCACAGCGTAAGCATAGTGAAGGGTACGCCGTTAGACGAGCTGCTGAATGTGGACACACTCAAAGTCAACAGCTACCACCATCAGGCAATAAAGCGTGTCGCCCCACAGCTCACAACCATGGCAGTCTCCACGGACGGAATCGTGGAAGCGGTGTATCACCCGGGAAGCAAATTCCTGTGGGCAGTGCAGTGGCATCCAGAATTCTCGTACAAGGTAGAGCCATCGAGCCGCAAGCTGTTCGGCAGGTTCGTAAGCGCGTGCCGTCACTAACTACCATCCGCCAAATGGCTGCGAAAGTGAAAACTCGGCTACCCGCCTAACCATTTTTGAGTATTTTCGTCACATAAGACGTGTTTACATTTGTTAGAAATAACAAAAACAATTAATTTTGCGTCCGATAAAGAAACACCCTTAATTATAGGAATCCAAAAGACACATGACATCACACCATTATTTCACATCACACGACAGTCCCGACACCGCCATGAAGGACAGTGCGGCCAAGTTCATTACCACAGCGTTGCTCCTCCTGTCGCTCTGTACGGACTCGATAGCGCAAAACACCCTGCCGACATTGGTGGGATACGTGAAAGACGAGAACAAGGAGGCATTGATAGGCGCGGCGGTCAAAGTGGATGATACGGACTACATGACAGCCACCGACCTCGACGGACGCTTCACACTGAAAGGCTCGTGGCCGAAAGACGCCAAACTCATTGTCACATATATAGGATATGAGAAGGCGGAAGTAGCCATCAACGGGCGGCAGTACATCGAAATAACGATGAAAGAAGACAACAACATGCTCGGCGAGGTGGTCGTGAAGGCGGAATCGAACGTCAACGCCATCGACCTGCGCAACAAGGCGGGCCAGGTTCAGTCGATCGACATGAAGCGTGTGGAGGCAAAACCGATGATAGACTTCGCCCTCTCGCTGCAGGGACAAGTACCAGGACTCGTGGTCATCAACTCAGGCGAACTGGGTTCCGCACCCAAAATCCGCATCAGGGGCAACTCGTCGCTCAGAGCCGGCAACGCCACCAACGAGCCGCTGTACGTGATGGACGGCAAGGTGATCTCCTCCGAGACATTCTACAACCTGAATCCGCAGGACATCAAGGACATAAAAGTGCTGAAGGACGCCGCCGCATGCGCACTCTACGGAGTGAAAGCCGCCAACGGAGTACTTGAGATCACATCGCAACGCGGCTATCAGGGACGCACCACCGTCAGCTACAGCATGAACCTCGGACTGACCACGCGCGGAAGGCGCGGCATCAAGATGATGGACTCAGCTGAGAAGCTCGAACTGGAACGCCTGTTACAAAGCACGTCCGCACCAGGCTACCTGTACAGCGAGGACTACTACCGCAAATACTACTCCAACAGTCCCGACCTGGAGCAGATGATAGCCGACGGCGAAAGCAAACTTGAGGAGCTGCGGAACACACACACCGACTGGTTCAACACACTGCTTCGCGACAACCTGTACCAACGGCACAACATCAGCATCAAGGGCGGCAACGAGCAAACCACATACTACATATCGGGAAACTACTCGTATCAGGGCGGACGCATCCGCGGCAACAGCAAAAGCAAGATGGGAGTGAGGATGAACCTTGACAACCGAATAGGCAAAATCGGCTACCTCATGATCAGCGTGGACGGCGGATACTCAAAAACCCGCACACCCAACGGCACAAGCTCCGACCCCACATCACTTATATACCAGCTCAACCCATACGAGACGAAGACAGGCGAACTGTGGTCCTATCCGGGACAGACCTACGATGACCTTATGCACCAATACGAGGCAGAGTCGACCGACAAGAACGGCGGTGTGAGCGCCACGCTCAACCTCACCCCACTGCAAGGACTTGACATCGCAGCGTCGGCAGGATTGGACTTTCTTCTGAACGAAGGACACCAGTTCACACCCTCCACAGCATACTCCGAGACCCACAGCGGCCATCCGGAGATAGAGCGCGGAATATACTCGAAATACAAGAACACCACAAGCAACATAACGACCAACGTCCGCCTCACATACAACCACACCTTCGCTGAGAAGCACGACCTGACCATCGGAGCGAACATGGACTATTACCGCACAAACGTAGACGACGAACTGATGCGAGGCTACGGAGTGGGGACCATCAACTCCGCGGCGGCAATAAACCAGAGCCTCAGCGGAAACCGACAACCATACGTCAGCGCGCCACGCGACAAGAGCGCGCAGATAGGCTTCGGAATCGTCGGAGGCTATACATTCGACAACACTTACGACATATACGGAACCTTCAAGCGCGACGGCTCTTCAATACTACCCAAGGACAAACGCTGGAACGACGCCTGGGCCGTGGGCGTGGGATGGACCCCGAGCAACTATGAATTCTTAAAAGACAACAAGGTGCTTACACGCCTCAACCTGAAACTCTCATACGGCGTGACAGCCAACTTGAACGGAGTCTCAGTGTCATCAACAGTGGCCAGCTTCCGCTATGCGACAACAAGCTACGAGAACCAACGCCCCCTCAACTTCCAACAGCTGTACAACAAAGACTTAGTGCCAGAGCAGAACAAGAACTTCGACTGCGGAATAGGATTCGACCTGTGGAACCGCCTGACTTTCGAAATCACATACTACAACAGGCGCACCGACGAGGCTCTGCTCGACGTGCCAATACCTACATCCACTGGATTCACATCGCTGATGCGCAACATCGGAGTGCTGAGAAACAGGGGTGTTGAATTCAGTCTTAACGCAAAAATCATCGACAACTACGACTGGAGGCTTAGCGTAGGAACCACACTGGCATACAACGACAACAAGGTACTCGACTTGTACTACACCGACAAGATATACTCCACGGAAGACGCGCTGGTACCAGACTACGAGATAGGCAAGAGCTACGACATGCTGTACGGTCCCATTTCACTCGGAATAAACCCGCTCACCGGCTATCCAGTGTTCAGTACGCCAAGCGGAGAGAAACAAGCCACCGAACCACTTACCAAGGACGACGTGGTGGCATTGGGACACCTCACACCTCCATATACAGGTACGTTCAACCTAAGCTTCGCATACAAAACCCTTGAGTTCGACGCCGACTTCTACTATGTGCACGGCGGAGTTCAACGCTTCAACTACAGCTATGTGCGCACGAAAGACGACGCAAACATGAACGCGGTCTCCGGACAGACAGAAAAAATGTGGTTTCACCGAGGCGACGAGGACAAGACCTACTGGACTCCGTTCTACACATCAAGCACAGCCGAGACCAACATAGCCCTCTATCCAAACTCCCGCACCATAGGCAAGAGCGACTACATGAAACTGTCAATGATTTCAATACGGTACAGAGTGCCAGGCAAATGGCTGCAGAAACGACTGCCATTTATCTCATACGCCACAGTCGGGCTGCAGGGGAGCAACCTGTTCACATGGACCAATTATAAAGAGAGCGACCCCGAAAGCGGGCAATTGGCAGGCACCACACAACCCGTATATACGTTGAACCTAAATCTGACATTCTGAACATGAAGACACTACAGACAAAAAGACACTTAAGCGGCACGTTGCGCTCACTGATAGCGGCAATCACGATGACGACCATATTCGGCGGATGCTCAATCGACGTTCCACCACCCGACCTTTATTCCGACCCCGACGCAATAACCGACATCGAGTCGGCACGCTCGTTGCTCACATCGTGCTACATACTCTATCCACACTACGAATACGACCTGTCGAAATTAGGCAACGACTTCTGCACGACCAACGTATCGGGGAAGGACGTAAACCAACTGAACTTTTACAGCTGGCAGGACATAAACATCAGCGACTTCGCGTCGGAATGCTGGCTCGCATACTACAATTGCATAGCCAATATCGACGTACTACAAGAACGCATTCCCAACGTGGTGGTGACAGAAGCGAGCGACTCGACCAAGCTGAAAGCCGTCACAGCCGAAGCCAACACACTAAAGGCCATGTGCTATTTCGACCTGCTGCGCATGTTCGCCTCAACCTATGACGACACCGAAGACACATTGGGAGTCATTCTGAAATCGGGTGTCGGAATTGAAATGAAGCAACGGGCTTCGAAGAAACAGTGCGCGGAGTACATAAAGTCATTGCTCCTCGAAGCCGCGTCGGTCGCAAACTCACCCACCCAAAACGGATGGCTCTCGCAAAAGGCGGCAGTATACGAACTTGCAGAACTGGCCCTCTACACAGGAGACTACAACGCCGCGGCAACATACGCCGACAGTCTGATCGACGGATGCGACAAGAGTTGGACATCAAAAGACAATTACAGCCGGATATGGGGTTCGGCCTCCTACGCAGGACGCATATTCGCATTCAATACAAGCGATGCCGTCTATGCTGGCATACAGTACAGCGACACAGAAGGCGACTTCTTCGCCTTGAATCCAGAGCTGAAACTGTCGGACGGCGACATTCGCAAGGAATGGACTGAATATGACAAGAACATCGGCGGCACCACCCACACGCTGTTCGGCAAATACAACAAAGTGAACAAGGAGAACGGCACCAACAGCTACATCAACCGCATGCGCTACGCCGGTGCCTACTTCATCGCCGCCGAAGCATACGCGAGGTTGGGCATGACCGACAAGGCGATAGCTACACTCAACGAATATCTTGAGGCCGTCGGTGCGGAAAGCATCGGCACCACCCTTTCGGGCGACATGCTCACCAACAGAATACTCCATGAGAAATACAAGGAGTTTGTAGGTGAGGGGCAAAACTACTTTGACTTGAAACGCACCCACAACGCCCTGACAAAATACGGCACATGGGGAAGTTCGGTACGCGCCACCATCGGAGCGACAGACTATAGATGGACCCTGCCCATCCCAGCCTCAGAATACAGGTACAACGAGACGGTAGACCAAAACCGCGGATGGCAAATCAACAGATAAGCCGCCACACATTATATATAATATATACGGAAACATAGAAACAAATTCAATAATAACCTACTATTAAAAATTAAGACAATGAAGATTTTAGCAAAGACAACTTTAATGTTAATGCTCGGCGCGTTCGTATTCGCATCATGCAGCGACGACGACGACGAAAAAGAAATGACCAATTATGTGCAGCTGTCAGTAGACGGCGACCCTACACTCTATGAGGACGCTACCGAAGGCATCACAGTGACAGTGACCCTCGCACGCGCCGTGGAACAACAATCCACTATCACCCTAAGTATCAGTGGCGATGATAAAGGAGCAGTCAAGCTCAGCAGCAACACAGTGACTTTCGCGGCAGGAGAGAAGACAGCGACGGTAGAGCTGCTATCAAACAACGCCAACGTACTCGCTGTAAACGAGGTTGTTTACATCGAGGTTACCGGATTCTCCGACAGCAACATGCAAGTGCTTGAAGGCAACCAAGTATCCGTTACGGTAAAACCGGCAGCATCAGTTCCAGAACTCACAGCAGAACAGCTCGCACTTATCGACGGCTACAAAGAGTCACTCGGCATTGACCTGACAAAAGTACTTGGCATCGTTGATGTCACCACGGTAATCACCTTTGGCAATGACGACAAAGAGACAGAGAACAACGGAGAGGACACACGGACTCTTACAGGCAAGAGCATCATCACCCTGAGTGAGCACGCCACAGCCGACAAGCCGGTTCTGAAGATCACCAGCAACCCTATGGGCATGGGTTCATTCATCTATGAGAAGTACCGCCGCTGCACTGTAGAGGACGATGAATACTACCTGCAGATGCCTGTACAGGCCGCATTAATAAATGCAGTCAACTACAACTTCGCCACCGAGACCTTCGATGTGACACTCGACGACCTGACTCTCAACACCGACGGCACAATCAGCTTCACAAAGGTGGTTACCGACGAATACGACGAGGAGATAACCAAGGTTCCTTTCGCATACACCTACTCTTTATGGACACGACTTCAACAGCTGGCTGAATCAGGGGCAGAAGTGGCTGTAAACGAGGGCGAGACCGATGTCAACTACTCTGTAAGCGATTTGTTGGAGCAATACAATCCGTTCAACCCTGACGCCGTCCTTGGAAACTCCGACATCGCAACGGACACCTACATGCACGATCCAAGCAACTACACGAGTCCTACGTCTTCATACGACCTCACCGACGGCAGCATGAAGTTTGAGTTCTCATGGGACTACGGAGCAGGAGCCATCCTGTATGACTACATCCGTGTGAACGTGACATATACACTGCATAAGTAACAATATTCATAGCTTGGCACAACCTCGTTCAAAGCATGACTTACATCTTCACAGAGCTGTACATGGTGCTTATGCATTTGCTCTTCCCTCCAGAAGTGCCTGTAAGCCTTCCACCGGAAACAGTGGAAGGCTATTTGGCTAACGGCATCCACTACATAATACTGCCTAACGACCTGCCACAACACAACGTGGAATGCCGTTTGGTGATGCATGTCGGGTCCATTCAAGAAGACGACAAGCAACGGGGCGCGGCCCACTTCCTTGAGCACATGGCGTTCAACGGCTCCGAGCATTTCCCAGGCAACACCATGCCAGAATACTTTGAGAACCAAGGAATGAAGTACGGGCGGGACATCAACGCATACACCAGCTACGACCGGACCGTATATTGGTTCACACTGCCAGCCGACAGTAACTCGACAGGCATCGTAGACACGACCCTTATCGCCATGGGCGACATCATAAACGGGTTGACAATAGACAAGGAGATGGTAGTGCCGGAGCGGAACATCATCGCTGAGGAACTTCTCGGCTACAACAACAATGATGAATTCTACGACCTGAAAATCGGACGCGGACCTTATGCCGACCATGAACCGTTAGGACGTGAGACTGATATCATGTCAATGCGGCAATCCACATTGCGCGACTTCTATCAACGCTGGTACAGTCCGAGTACCGCCACCATCCTGATCGTAGGCAATGTGAAAGCCTCCTTGGTGGAGCGCAAGATAAAAGAGCTGCTATCGGACATCCCCAAGAAGAAAGCGCGCATAAAAGACGTTCCTCAAGAATACTCTGAGGGTGTCGAGCTCATGTCCCTGCCTATCAAGTACGATAACAATTATAAGATGGAACTGATAGTTCCTCACAACACGGTGTTCACCACCACGTTGACCAAGCAAATTGAAAACGGAAGGTTGCGCATGGCAGTAAGCATTCTCGACAGTCGTATGCAGGAAGTAGGAGCCAACGTGACGGACCACTGGTACGTAGCCGACAAGAACCACCTCGTATTCACGATGAGCGACACGACGGAACATGACCTGCTCATTGACGTGAGAACAGCATCTAACATCCTACGTACGCTGGCCAAGTACGGTCCGACAGAGACTGAACTGGAAAGAGCCGTCACACAAGGCATACGGTATGCGAAGGCTGAAACCACCGACAAGACATCGGCCGACTTCTGTGAGGATTTCATCGACGCGGTGATCATGGGCGACCGGCACGTATACTATGATTACGAGTCCACCCACATACAGAAGAAACTGCTCAAGACATCAAAGAAAGACATCAGGAGCATCGCCAAGTCATTGTTAAAAGCGGGCAAGTCATTACTTGCCGCATACAAATATCCCGAAGGCGGCGCGCACAATCTCTCCAAAGATTCGATATTGTCCGCATGGAACGGGGGCGGCGCGATAAAGGGCTACAAGAGGGAGGTCTCAGACAGCCTGCTTTTCACAAACGAAGGATATGACGCGGAAGACGGGCGGATGCCACTGCCCCCGGTTCTCAGCGAACGGCATCCCGACATCAACGCCATCGCATCACGTACCACCTACGAAGACATGGGAATCACGGAAGCCGTACTGAAAAACGGCATTCACATCATCATGCGGCCAACCGCCATGACCGACAGCGTGTTTCAAGTATTCGCCTTGGGGCGCGGAGGACTGGGCGACCTGCCAGACTCACTATACAATCACCTGAAATATACGGCGGCGTATGTCGACATGGGCGGCATTGCGACTGTCGATTCCGATACACTCGCACAACTGTCCCTGCAAAGAGAGATGCTGCTGAATGTGGGAATCAGCAATTACTGGCATCAGGCGTTGGCAACCTCGGCATCAAGAGACGCCCAAGCCTTAATGAACCTTCTGTACGAGAAAATGCACCACCCCGGCAAGGATGTGGCGGACTTTGAAGAAAGCCGCCACGATGAATATGAATCGTGGGGCGAGGAAACCATGCTGTCAAAGATGATGAAAGACGACTACAGCAGACAGATTAACAACACCGTCGACTCGTTGGTGGGAAGCACACTGCATGGACAATTCATTCCTTACACTCGTGAAGACATCCAAAGCCTCAGCTTGGACGACATGACAGACTATTATCTGCAACTATACACCAACCCTGAAGGACTTAATTTGATTATCACCGGAAGTTTTGACGCAGACAGCGTAGTCCGGTTGGCCGCGAACACATTCGGAAGGATGCAAGCCCACGGTCAGCCGAAGTTTCCGCGCAAAGAAGTTCCGTTCCAATTCGCCCGTTCCGCAAGCGACTCAATTCATTTTTCCTCGAACAACGACACACAAACAAGTTGCAACTTCCTTTTCATCGACAACTACACACCAGGATTGCGCCAGACACTCATGTTCAAACTCATGCGCGACATACTACAAGCGCGCATGCTGAGCGAACTACGGCAAAAATCGGGTATAGTTTACTCGCCATTCGCCGATGTAGACTATAACGGCGTGCCAAGACACATAGTCTGGTTCCGGCTGTATATCGACGTACAAAACGGGAACGTGCCACGATTGGAAAAAGAGTTGAAGGACATCATCGACGACTTGGGAAGGAATCCGGTAACCGACACCGAACTCAACAAAATGAAGCGTTCCTTCATCGTGACCAAGCGAAAGTCGTTGACCGACGATTCCAGCGCGGCATGGTTTGACACCATACTGGACCGTGTCACAAATGGTGAGACACTCAGCGATTACAACCACTACGACGACGTGCTGAACTCAATAACGCCAGAAGACATAAGAGACATGTTCGCCCGGATAATAAACAGCAAGAATTTAATAAAGATATATCAATCAAAATGAACAGATTATTTTTCATACTCACGCTTTGCGCCGTTACATCGCCGCTTGCCGCACAAGACCCCGCGGCCTACCGCCTGTTCGATTCACAATGCAAGCCTGTGGCATATTCACAAATGATAGCGCAACTGTCAGACGCCGATGTCGTTTTCTTCGGGGAGATGCACAACGACCCGATATGCCACTGGATGGAAGTCCAAGTGTTGAAATCATTGTACCATGAGAAAAAGGGCAGAATCAACGTAGGCATGGAGATGTTCGAGGCAGACAACCAAATGATTCTCGATGAGTACTTCTCCGGCGTGATCGACTACAAGCAGTTTGAGGACGAATGCCGCCTGTGGCCCAACTACACGACCGACTACGCCTCAATCGTTGACTTTTGCAAAGAAAACAACATACACTTCATCGCGACCAACGTGCCGCGCAGATATGCGGGCGTAGTCAAGTCGAGAGGCCTCGCCTACCTCGACTCCCTCTCCGACGAGGCAAAACGTTACTTCCCTCCCCTGCCTGTTCCTTACGAGGACAACGAAGTGGCAAACGAAGCTTTCGGCATGATGGCGCAAATGGGCGCGAACAAAGGAGCCGACCCTGTTTTCATGGGACAGGCGCAGGGACTGAAAGACGCTACCATGGCTTGGTTCATCGCACAAAACCTTGACAAGGCGGTCTTGCACTTCAACGGCAACTACCACACAGCCGCAGGCGACGGAATAGTAAAATACCTGCATGCATACGCACCGAAAGCCAAAATCAAAACCATCTTCAGCGCAAGGCAGGAGACGATTGACGCGTTAGACGACGCTTATATAGGCCAGGCGGACTTTTACCTTTGCGTCCCTGAGGACATGGTGACTTCATATTGAAAACTTATAAATATCCACATTACAATGAATCACAAACTATTATTATCCGCAGTACTGCTTGCCAGTACACTATGCCCGGGTGCCAAGAACGCCCTGGTCGTAATATCACACGGTTCGCCTATGGAAGAATGGCGGAAACCAGTCATGGATCTGGAACCGTTGCTACAAAAGAAAGTGAGCGAAACGGGTCTCAACATCAGCTACGTCCGCGTGGCAATGATGGAATTCACCGAACCCACTATAGCGACCGTAGTCGGCGATTGCGAGGCGCAAGGCATTGACACCATCTTCGCCATTCCCTTGTTCATCGCCCCGTCGAGTCACAGCGACGAGGACATTCCCAACATCATAGGGCACAAGTTCAGCGCCACCACCATCCGGGAACTTAAGGAAGAAGGAACAAGGCTCGTACACGCCAAGATACCAATTATACTTGGCCCGACACTAAGTTACAACAACATCATCGAGGAGATCATGCTGAAGAACGTCGGCGACATAAGTAAATCACCCGCCGACGAAGCCCTGCTGTTTGTATCCCACGGTGACAAGCAGTGGACCAGTTTTTGGACAAACAAGATGGAAAGCATCGTCGACACCTGCCGCAAGGCGACGGGCATAAAGGATGTTGATTACAAGTTTGTGGCGATGGGCTACAAGATGGTTGGCGAGATAATGCCCACATTGCGGCGATGGGCGCAAAGCAAGAAACGGATATTAATCCAAGGAGTGTATCTCACATCCACCGCCAAGGAGATCGCCGACGCATCAGGAGTAACAGAAATGGTAAACAAGGAATTGAACAACCCTGATGTTGAGATCGTATACAGCGACGAGGGAATCCTGCCGTCTTCCACCGGCAAGGTCGTCGACTGGATATTGGACCGCACCAGGGAATGGCTGCAGTAGTGCGGAAGAGTGTCAATTAGTCACGCCTTTCATAACAGACAGGCTCTCTCACATCAAACGTAAAAGGCTGGATTCTCATCGTGGAATCCAGCCTTTTATGTTTGATGCACTTGAAGTCCATCAGTATTCGCCCCAATGCTTGATTTCGAGTTTGTCGAATCCGTACTTGCAGAAAGCGTATATGTAAGCCGAAGCAAGGCGGGAGTTGGTTATCAGCGGTATGTTGTAGTCAATCGCCGCCCGTCGGATGAGATAGCCGTTCTGCAATTCGCGATGAGTGTGGTTCTTCGGGATGTTTATTACCAAGTCCACCTTGTGGTTGCGGATATAATCGAGCACATTGGGTTTGTTCTCAGAGTCAGGCCAATGCAACACGTCGGAAGGAATACCCGACTGTGCGAGGAACTGCGCCGTACCGGAAGTGGCATACAACTTGTACCCAGCCTTATGCAAGGTGACGGCAGCCTCCAAGAGGTCGACCTTCGAACGAGCCTCTCCCGAAGAGATCAAGATGCCCTTCTGCTTGTCGGGGATATGATGACCGACAGAAAGCATGCTCTTCAGCAACGCCTCATAGTAGTTGTCACCCAAGCAAGCCACCTCGCCGGTAGAAGCCATGTCGACGCCAAGAATAGGATCGGCCTTAAGCAGGCGGGCGAACGAGAACTGCGAGGACTTCACGCCCACATAGTCGATATCGGCGAAGTTCTTGCCAAACGGCTCAACGTCCTTGCCGAGCATGATCTCGGTCGCCATGCCGATGAAGTTGAATTTCGTCACCTTCGATACGAAGGGGAAGCTGCGGCTTGCCCGCAGGTTGCACTCGATGACCCTCAGTTCGTTGTCCTTTGCGAGAAACTGAATGTTGAAGGGACCCGATATGTTCAGAGCCTCCGCAATCTTCCGGGCCGTGCGTTTGATGCGGCGTATGGTTTCAAAATAAAGTTTCTGAGCAGGGAACACCACTGTGGCATCACCAGAGTGAACACCCGCATACTCGATGTGCTCACTAATGGCATAGCATTTGATTATGCCGCGCTGTGCCACTGCGTCGATCTCGACCTCCTTCGTCCGTTGCAGGAACTCAGTCACAACGACCGGATGTTCCTGGCTGACCACGGCGGCGTTCTTCAAAGCACTCTCAAGCTCGTCGCGGTTCGACACCACACGCATCGCGGCACCTGAAAGGACATAAGAAGGACGTATCATCACAGGCAGTCCCACCTCGTCGACAAACTCGTAGATTTCTTCCATGCGCGTCAATTCCTTCCAGCGAGGCTGATCGATGCCCAAACTGTCACACATTTCAGAGAACTTTTGGCGGTCTTCGGCAATATCAATCGACTTGGCCGACGTACCCAAGATGTTTATGCCCTGTTGGTCGAGCAGCAAGGCCAAGTTGTTCGGGATTTGTCCGCCGGTACTCACGATGACACCCATAGGCACCTCCAAATCACAGATGTCAAGCACCCGTTCAAGCGTCAGCTCATCGAAAAAGAGCCGGTCGCACACGTCGTAGTCAGTACTTACCGTTTCAGGGTTGTAATTAATCATAATGGCCCGATAGCCCATCTCCTGTATTTTCTTGATGGCCGCAACACCGCACCAGTCGAACTCCACGGACGAGCCTATGCGATAGGCACCCGAACCCAGTACGATGACAGATTTGCCATCATGCGCGAAACCAACATCCGACTCGCTTCCGTTGTACGTGAGATACAGATAATTCGTCTGAGCAGGATATTCACCTGCCATGGTGTCGATTTGCTTCACCACAGGAAGTATTCTATGCCTCTTGCGCACGGCGCGCACTTCCAACCCCTTTTCATGCGGATTGATCGTTTCGTCTTTGATGACAATCTTCCCTATTTGATAGTCGGAGAATCCCATCATCTTGGCCACCTTCAGCAATTCAAACGGAACCGCCTCAATCCGGTCGAACTTGTCCAACTCATTCTTTATATTGTATATGTTTTGTAAGCGGAAAAGGAACCAGCGGTCGATTTTCGTAATGTCGTGCAATTGGTCGATAGTATATCCCATGTCGAAAGCGAGCGCAATGGCAGGCAGTCGCTTGTCGGTCGGATTGTGCAATTCATAGTCAACGTCAGGCACATTGACGGTGTTCGCCACAAAACCGTGCAGTCCTTGTCCGACCATGCGTATGCCCTTCTGTATCGCCTCCTCGAAGGTTCTGCCGATAGCCATAACCTCGCCCACCGACTTCATTGACGACCCTATCAGTTTGGACACTCCGTCGAACTTTCCAAGATCCCAACGAGGGATCTTCACGACGACATAATCGAGCGCGGGTTCAAAGAACGCTGACGTGACCTTGGTAACCGAATTCTGAATCTCATCCAGCCCGTAGCCGAGTCCCAACTTTGCGGCGACAAAAGCAAGCGGATAGCCGGTGGCCTTCGACGCCAAGGCAGACGAGCGGCTCAGACGGGCGTTCACTTCAATCACGCGGTAATCATCACTGTTGGGATCGAGGGCGTATTGTACGTTACACTCGCCTATGATGCCAACGCGGCGGACAATCTTGATGGCGATCTGACGCAGTTTGTGATACTCATGGTCGCTCAGTGTCTGCGAAGGCGCGACCACGATACTTTCTCCCGTATGAATGCCCAAAGGGTCGAAATTCTCCATGTTACAAACAGTGATACAGTTGTCATATTTGTCACGAACCACCTCATATTCGATTTCCTTCCATCCCTTGAGTGATTCCTCGATAAGGATTTGCGGGGAGAAAGTAAACGCGGAACTTGCAAGCTTCCGGAGTTCTTCGTCGTTATTGCAAAAACCCGAACCCAGTCCGCCAAGCGTAAAGGCGGCGCGTACAATTATCGGATAACCTATTTCACGCACAACGTCCAAAGCCTCGTCAATAGAGTTCACGGCGACACTGTGAGCTGTTTTCACATCAATGTTGTGCATCATTTCTGCAAAGAGTTCACGATCCTCTGTATTTATAATCGACTGCACAGGCGTGCCGATGACTTCCACATTGTATTTCTCAAGGACTCCGCTTTCATAGAGCCGTACGCCGCAATTCAAAGCGGTCTGTCCGCCAAACGACAGCATGATGGCGTCGGGACGTTCCTTGATAATTACCTTCTCAACGAATTCGGGCGTGATTGGAAGATAATATATATGGTCGGCGACACCCTCCGACGTTTGCACCGTGGCGATGTTCGGATTGATGAGTATGGTGAACTTTCCCTCTTCGTGCAAAGCCTTCAACGCTTGCGATCCGGAATAGTCGAACTCTCCCGACTCTCCGATTTTCAGCGCTCCGCTACCTAATATCAATATTTTATTCAGTTCAGAGTTCATAAATAGTATTTTTGTTTAAGTCTGTGAGTTGGCGTCAATTTTAAAGGTTGTTGACAAACCGTTCGAAAAGCGGCATCGAGTCAACAGGTCCGCTGGATGCCTCAGGATGAAACTGAGTTGAGAAAAAAGGCTTTGTCCGATGTTGTATGCCTTCGTTAGTGCCGTCGTTGAGGTTCACATAGAAGGTTTCCCAATCAGCGGGCAGAGTGGAATCGTCAATGGCGAAACCATGATTTTGCGAAGTGATCATGCATTTGTGCGTGCCGACTTCGCGAACAGGCACATTGTGTCCTCTGTGGCCATATTTCAACTTATAAGTTTTCGCTCCAGCCGCAATGGCAAGCAGTTGGTTTCCCAAGCATATCCCCATTATAGGCTTGTCCCGGGTTATAGCCCATTTCAAGTGTTCAATGGTTTCTTTACACAACGAGGGGTCGCCAGGTCCGTTTGAGACGAACAATCCGTCGTATGGTTCATTGCGGAAGTCATAGTTCCATGGCACGCGCTTTACGGTGACATCAAACTTCAACAGGCATCGCAGGATATTATTCTTCATGCCGCAATCGACCAAAAGCACCCTTTTGCTTCCATGTCCGTAAGTATGTACTTCGCTTATCGAAACCTCAGACACGAGATTGCGTTTGTTAGGGTCGGTCATCTCCACATCCACTCCATCGAACACAATCTTGCCCAACATTGCGCCGTTGTCACGCAATTTCTTTGTCAAGACACGTGTATCAATACCACACAGCGCGGGGACTTTGTTTTGCTTAAGCCACGCTGACAAGCTACGACTGGAATCCCAATGACTGTATTTGTCGGAATAATTAGAAATCACCAAGGCCTGACATTGGATTTTCTCAGATTCAAAGAACCGTGAAACCCCGTCGACCATTTCATCGTCGGGTACGCCATAATTTCCAATCATAGGATAAGTGGGAACAAGAATTTGTCCACGGTACGACGGGTCGGTGAGACTTTCCGGATATCCGGTCATGGCAGTATAGAAACACAATTCGCCCGCCACGGATTTCTCATACCCAAAAGAACAGCCCTCGAACTCAGAGCCGTCTTCAAGCACTAACGTTGCCTTCCTCATAATAATATATAATGAATCTATTATAACATTTTCTTTATTCTATTCATCGCCTCCACGCTGTTTTCCCTCGTTCCGAACGCGGTGATACGAATGAAGCCTTCACCATTGCTTCCAAAGCCCTCGCCCGGCGTGGTCACAACATTAGCCTCATTCAGCAAACGGTCAAAGAACGACCATGAGCCCTCTCCTTGAGGAGTAGACACCCATATATACGGAGAATGCAGCCCTCCATAGACATTCAGTCCGAGATTAGCGAGGCTTTCACGTATGATGCGCGCGTTTTCCATATAATAGTCGATTGACTGCTTGATTTGCCGCTGTCCTTCGCTTGAGAACACTGCCTCAGCCCCTCTTTGGGAAATATAGGACGCACCATTGAACTTGCTGCACTGGCGGCGTTCCCAAAAGTCGTTAAGCCGCACCTTCCCAGCTCCCTCAGCCCGCACTTTCAATTCCATAGGTATGATTGTATAGCCACAGCGAACGCCCGTGAAGCCCGCGGTCTTGGAAAAACTTCTGAATTCGATGGCACACTCCCTCGCGCCTTCAATTTCAAATATAGAATGTGGTATCGCATCATCTTGTATGAATGCCTCGTAGGCGGCATCGTACAAAATCAAAGCATCATTCTCACGGGCATAATCAACCCACTTGGCCAGCTTTTCCCTTGAAATCACCGCGCCTGTAGGGTTGTTAGGATAACACAAGTAAATAATATCCAAATGTTTATCAGGAATGTCGCCCGTAAATCCGTTGGATTCAGTACAAGGGATGTACTCAATCTGCCGTCCGGCCATGATGTTCGTATCCACATAAACAGGATATACAGGATTTGTGATGCCGACAATATTATCGACCGACAAGATGTCGCCTATGTTCCCCGTATCACTTTTTGCGCCATCGTTGATGAATACCTCCTGACGCGTGAGCTTTATGCCACGCGGTGCGAAATCATGTTCAATGATGGCGTCAATCAAGAAAGGGTAGCCATGTTCCGGACCGTAACCATGAAACGACTCGGCACTGCCACACTCATCGACCGCCCTATGCATGGCTTCTATGGAAGCTTGCGGAAGCGGGCGTGTGACATCACCGATGCCCAAACGTATGATTTGGGCATCGAGATGTCCAGACCTGTATTCAGCCACTCTTTGAGCGATCTCCTCAAAAAGGTAGTTGTGTGAGAGTCTTGTAAAATTTACATTTAGTTTTGTCATACATTCGTACTTGATAAATAATTATCTACTTCTTGTGCCGTTTGACGTCCACTTGCGATAGCTCTGACAACCAGACTGGCGCCAGACTTTGCGTCACCAGTCACAAACACATTGCCGGCAAAAGCAGGATGTTCCGGGCGGAGGAATCCCATGGCAAGGAGTACCATCTCACACTCGATGACTTCCTTCTTGCCGGTAGGCTTCATTTGCGGACGACCTCCGTCGGGTGCAGGAATCCATTCGACTTCCTCAATCTCCGCTCCCTTAAGGTTGCCAGCGCCATCATCAATGAAACGATTGGTCGTAAGGCACCACCTGCGCTCGCAACCTTCCTCGTGGCTTGTAGTGGTCTTGAGGATTACCGGCCACTGAGGCCATGGAGTGGCGGGATTGTGTCCTACAGGAGGCTTAGGCATTATTTCTATTTGTATGATCCTCCTCGCGCCCTGACGGTTACAAGTCCCTATACAGTCACTGCCGGTGTCACCGCCTCCGATAACCAAAACCGTTTTTCCTTTTGCGTTGACAAGTTCTTCATTGCTGACATCCTCGCCCGTCAATATTTTGTTTTGCTGGCTGAGCAGCTCCAATGCGAAATACACGCCCTTGAACTCCCGTCCCGGAACCTTGAGGTCACGAGCCACAGGAGTGCCTGTCGAGATGACGTATGCATCGAAGCCTGCAGGCAAATCGGAAGGATTCACCTCTGTATTCATTTGGAACTTTATTCCCTCAGCCTCCATGACTTCCGCACGGCGGTTGATGACATACTTGTCGAGTTTGAAGTTTGGTATGCCGTAACGGACAAGCCCGCCAATAGAACTGTGTTTGTCAAACAATGTCACCTCGTATCCCCTTTTGTTCAGTTGCACCGCGGCAGACATGCCCGAAGGTCCGGCTCCAATAACAGCCACCTTCTTTCCGTTGCGTTCATAAGTCTGAGGTACGACAAATCCCTCATTGAACGCCTTCTCTATAATAGAACATTCGTTCTCGCGTATGGTAACAGGCTCGTCAATGCAATGATTCAGCACACAACTTTTTTCGCAAAGTGCCGGACAGATACGTCCGGTAAACTCCGGAAAGTCGTTTGTGGCGGCAAGCAGTTTGTAAGCCAACTCCCATTTTCCTTTATACACCGCATCCTGCCACTCTGGTTGTTTGTTGCCCAAAGGACAAGCCCAGTGGCAAAATGGCACGCCACAATCCATACATCTTGAGGCTTGCAATCGGCGTTCGCTTTCATTCAGAGTCTGCTCAACCTCTGCGAAGTCCCTTATTCTCTCATATATAGGTCTGTGACCTGCCTCCTGGCGTGGCACAGTTAAAAATGCTTTTGGATTTCCCATAATACAATCAATTAATAGTCGCGTTCTACATTACTTATTCGCTTTTCAAGATTTCTCATTGCCTCTTCGTGCAACACCTTCTTGTACTCTATAGGTGTGACTTGAATAAACTGCTCGACATATTCGTTCCAGTTATCAAGCATCTGCTTCGCAAGCGCCGACCCCGTATGCAAATAGTGTTTCAGTACAAGGTCATGTAGTTCCTCACGCCTTGCGCGTTCCTCGATAAGGCCCAATTCAATCATGTCCATGTTACAGTAATAGTCAAAATCCTGATTTTTGTTCCAGACATAAGCAAGACCTCCTGACATACCGGCTGCGAAGTTTCTTCCTGTCGTTCCGAGAACTACCACTCTGCCCCCTGTCATGTATTCACAACAGTGATCGCCCGTTCCCTCCACTACAGCAGTGGCGCCAGAGTTTCGCACAGCGAAACGCTCACCTACCCTGCCATTGATATATACTTCTCCGCTTGTCGCGCCATAGAGCAAGGTATTGCCAGCTATAATATTGTCTTGCGCCTTGAATTTAGAATGCTTAGGAGGATATAAACTGATGCATCCACCAGACAGACCCTTGCCCATATAGTCATTAGTCTCTCCTTCCAAACTGAACGATATGCCCTTCATTAAGAAAGCTCCAAAACTTTGACCGGCAGAGCCTTTGAATCTGACATTTATAGAACCATCAGGCAAGCCTTTGCCGCCATATTTTTTTGCGATTTCACCAGACAACATGGCTCCGACCGACCTGTTTGTATTGATTATATCATAAGCAAGAGTTACATTTCTGCCAAGTTCGACATAATCCTTTGTCGACATTATCATGTCGCGGTCAAGTACATCATAAATCTTATGGATAGGATGCACATCCATGTGAATAGGACTGCCATTATCAACAAAAGCCAACATTCTGCTGAAATCAAGTTGTACAGTCTTGTCATTAAGTTTGTCGCGATCAATCTCTATCATGTCCGTGCGCCCGATCATATCCTCGAACTTGCGGAATCCCATCTCGGCCATATACTCTCGTACCTCACGGGCAAGAAACGTATAGAAGTTAACGAGGTAGTCAGCGCGTCCCGTGAAATGCTTACGCAGACGAGGGTCTTGAGTGGCCACACCCACCGGGCATGCGTTTGTGTGGCATTTGCGCATGAGCAGACAACCGAGTACGATCAGTTGGGCCGTACCAAACCCGAACTGCCCCGCGCCAAGCAAGGCCATAGCGACTACATCCCGTCCGGTCTTCAACTGGCCATCTACTTGGATTTCAATCTGCCCTCTCAATCCGTTAAGGACAAGAGTCTGCTGAGTTTCAGCCAGACCTATCTCTGGAGAGATTCCGGCATAACGCACAGACGATGCGGGAGACGCTCCAGTACCACCCTCTGCTCCAGAAATAACCACAATATCAGCCTTTGCCTTGGCGACACCAGCGGCAATCGTACCAACGCCGCCCTCAGCGACAAGTTTCACACTGATTTGAGCATCAGGATTTACATTTTTCAAGTCAAAGATAAGTTGAGACAGATCTTCAATTGAGTAAATATCGTGATGAGGCGGAGGTGAAATCAAAGAAATCTCAGGAATAGAGTGACGTGTCTTCGCTATAATCTCATTAACCTTGAATCCTGGCAACTGTCCGCCCTCTCCAGGTTTGGCTCCTTGCGCTATCTTTATCTGAATCTCCTGTGCGTTGACAAGATATTCGGTGGTCACGCCGAATCTGCCGGAAGCGACTTGCTTTACCGCACTGTTCAATGAAACACCATCAACCTTGGCCTTAAACCGCTCTTCGTCCTCGCCTCCTTCGCCAGTATTGCTCCGGCTGCCAATTTTATTCAGCGCCAATGCTATTGTCTCGTGCGCCTCTTTACTGAGAGCGCCGAACGACATGGCGGCACCGACAAATCGCTTCATTATGCTTTCCTCCGGTTCGACCTCATCCAAAGGAATTGGATTGGACTTGAATTTAAAATACTGCCTGAGGAACAACGGATCCTCGACATCATCAATAAGGTGTGTAAACTCTTTAAATTTCTTGTAACTCCCAATACGGGTAGCCAGTTGGAGTGTCGCTATCGCATCAGGTGTCCAAGCGTGTTTAATTCCATCCTTACGATACGAATACTGACCTACTAATGGCAGGATGTCAGAAACAGGCTGGCTGAATCCTTGATTGTGCATACGCACAGCGTCAAGCGCGATATTTTTCAGTCCTATGCCGCCGACAGAAGATGTCGCCGTACCGAAATACTTTTTTAGCAATTCCGCATTCAACCCTATCGACTCAAATATTTTAGCACCGCGATAAGAACGTATGGTACTAATGCCCATCTTGCTCATAATCTTCAGCAAGCCTTTGTCAATTGCCTTAATATAATTGTGTTCGGCAGTCGAATAGTCAAGTTGTATTTCGCCATGTTTCACCAAATCATCAATGACGGCAAAAGCCATGTATGGATTAATGGCACTGGCGCCATAACCTAATAACAGAGCCGCATGCATTACCTCGCGAATTTCACCACTCTCAACAATTAACGCAGTCTGCACGCGTTTCTGTACTGATAGCAAGTAATGGTGGATTGCGCTGACTGCGAGTAAGGAAGGTATAGCCGCATGTTCGGAATCTATGCCACGGTCGCTCAGAATTATATAGTTGATTCCTTCGTCTACAGATTTTTCAGCTTGATGGCAAAGCTCCTCTATCTTCTCCGCCATACCCTGCTCACCCTTGTCTTTTTCAAAAAGAATCGACAGTTTTTCAGTATTGAATCCTTTATAGCGGATATTACAAAGCAAATCAAGCTCTGTATTTGTCAGCACAGGTTGCGGCAAGCGCACCATCTTGCAGTGAGATTCATTTGGAGTCAGAATATTCATCCCGACAGCGCCTATATATTCCGTAAGGGACATCACCAATTCCTCTCGAATAGGATCTATTGGAGGATTTGTAACCTGGGCGAATTGCTGGCAGAAATAATTGAACAACAACTGAGGACGATCTGACAACACAGCCAAGGGTGTATCGTTTCCCATTGAGGAAGATGGCTCTTGTGCATTAACGCACATCGGAACGATTGTTCTATCAACATCCTCACGAGTAAAATCAAAACTGCGGAGTTTACGAAGGAAATCACTAACAGAGTTCTCAACCTTACGTCCGCTATGAAGTTTTGCCAATTCTACCCGGTTCGTATGCAGCCATCGTCCGTAATCGCATTCATCAGCAAGCGATGACTTTATTTCCGCATCCCGGTATATCTTTCCTGTTTCCGTATCAACCATCATTATCTTTCCTGGTTGGAGCTTGCCTTTCTCCTTCACGATCAACGGATCGATTTTCAAACAACCCGCTTCTGATGCGACAATCAGCCGTCCGTCCTCGGTTATGACGTAGCGGCACGGACGTAATCCGTTTCTGTCAAGCATTCCTCCCGCATATCTTCCATCGGAAAACAGCAATGCGGCAGGACCATCCCAAGGTTCCATCAATATTGAATGATACTCGAAATAAGCCTTCAACTCATCGCTGATCGGATTACGGTCATTAAATGATTCCGGTACCATCATTGAGATTGCATGAGGCAAGCTCATCCCCGAGCATACAAAGAATTCGAGAGCGTTATCGAACGAGGCACTGTCGCTCATATTAGGCTGAATAATAGGGTGTATGCCTTTCACATCGCCCAAAGCCTTAGACGACAGCACGCTTTCGCGAGCCTCCATCCACCCTCTGTTGCCACGAATCGTATTAATTTCTCCATTGTGAGACAGCATTCTGAATGGTTGCGCCAAAGACCATGTTGGGAATGTATTAGTACTAAACCGTGAATGAACTATTGCCATGCCACTGGTAAAGAAAGGGCTACTCAAATCAGGAAAATACTCACGCAGTTGCATTGAAGTAAGCATTCCTTTATATACTATTGTCCTGCTCGAAAGAGAGACTATATAAAAGTCCTTGTCATTGATCTGCTGTTCGATATGTTTTCTCAGTAAATACAAGTCTACCTCAAATCGGTTAAAATCCTTTGCGCCAGTAATAAACAATTGGACTATTTCAGGCTCTGTCTCGGCAGAAGCCTCACCAAGGATATCAGAATTGACAGGAACTTTTCTAACCTTAGACAATATAAAGCCAGCAGACTCAACTTCACGATGAATCAAATCAAGATAAGCGTCTTGGAGCCTCTTGTCTTTTGGCAGGAATACAAGTCCGGTTCCATATTTTCCTCGTTCAGGGACAGGAATGCCTTGAAGTAATATAAATTCGTGTGGTATCTGAACCAAAATGCCAGTGCCATCGCCCGACCTGTTATCGGCAGATTCAGCTCCACGGTGTCTCATGTTTTCAAGGACAGTCAAGGCGTCATCAACCAGTTGGTGTGTCTTGTTGCTATTTAAATCTGCCAGCAGACCTATGCCACAGGCGTCGTGTTCGTTTATTGTATTATACAGTGTTTCCATATAACTGTGTTTTGTTTATATTTTGGTAATAGCCTTAAGCATCATTGATTATGTTTGCACAACCAGATATATATAATCAATCTCAAATCATACAACATATAAATATAAGATTCCTTCCTCCGCTGAGGAAGGAACCTCCAAGTGTTGTTTTAGTTAATGAACAACAATTCGCGATATTTAGGCAACGGCCAAAGGTCGTTGTCTACGATTTCCTCCAACTTGTCGATTGGGCGACGTATGGCAAACAACGACTCTGCGATTTCATGATAAGCTTTCGCTTTTTCATATTCATTCTCTATCTTGTTTGCAGCCTTGCGTGCTTGTACCATCGCACCACTCTTTGTGCGTACCTCGTCAATCAGAGTCGTCACCTTCTTAAGTAATTCAGTTTCTGTTTGTGCCATTGACTCGAAGTCGTCTGGATAAACTTGCTTCAGCTGGTTGATTATTGTAAGCAGGCGATTCTTGTAGGCAAGTGCGGCAGGGATAATATGGTTGATTGCCATACGTCCCATCACGCGTGCTTCAATCTGCACTTTCTTAGTGTATGTCTCCCACTTAACCTCATTGCGTGCTTCAAGCTCCTCCTTCGTGTACACTCCGGTACTTGTAAACATCTCTATTGAAGCAGGTTTGGTGAACTCCTTGAACATCTCAGGCACACTGGTCTCCACGTCAAGCCCACGACGTTTTGCTTCGATAGGCCATTCACTTGAATATCCGTTACCATCGAAACAAACAGTATCGATTATACTTGCAATGAGAGGCTTGAGTACATCCATGAACGCTATATTCATTGGCTTGCCTTTTGCCATCTCCTTGTCGACATCAATCTTGAACAACTTCAACTGTTCTGCCACGGCGGCATTAAGAGTAGTCATCGCACCTGCGTTATTTGCACTCGAACCAACCGCACGGAATTCAAACCTGTTTCCAGTAAACGCAAACGGACTTGTTCTGTTTCGGTCTGTGTTGTCGATGAATATTTCCGGAATCTCAACAATTCCCACGGACGCGCCTTTCTTTCCCGCAATCTCAATTGGGGTGTCAGAAGGCACTTCCAAAAGTTTGCGCAACACATTAGTCATTGTCGCACCAAGGAACGATGATATAATAGCAGGAGGTGCTTCATTGGCACCAAGGCGGTGTGCGTTAGTAGCGGAAGCGATCGACGCCTTAAGCAATCCGTTATGTTTTTGCACAGCGACCAAAACGTTCACGAAGAAAGTGACAAATTGCAAGTTACCCATAGCGTCCTTTCCTGGAGCCAAAAGCAATGTACCCGTATCTGTTCCGAGTGACCAGTTATTGTGTTTACCCGATCCATTTATGCCGGCAAATGGTTTTTCGTGCAACAACAGTACAAAACCATGCTTGCGCGCTATATTTGCCATCAGGTTCATTATCATTTGGTTTTGGTCGTTAGAAAGGTTGGTCTCGCCAAAGATTGGAGCCAATTCAAACTGGTTAGGAGCGACCTCGTTATGCCGGGTCTTCAATGGAATGCCATGCTTATAGCCTTCGATCTCCACCTCTCTCATGAACGATGCCACGCGTGTAGGAATGGCTCCAAAATAGTGGTCGTCTAACTGTTGGTTCTTTGAAGAGGCATGTCCCATCAAGGTACGTCCCGTCAACATTAAGTCAGGACGCGCGGCATAAAGATCCTCGTCTACAAGGAAGTACTCTTGCTCCCATCCCAGATAAGAGTAGACCTTCTTAACCTTTGGATCAAACATCTTGCATATATCCACTGCCGCCTTGTCAACAGCTTTCAAAGCCTTCTTAAGTGGGGTTTTGTAGTCAAGTGCCTCACCCGTGTAAGATATGAACACGGTCGGTATGCACAAAGTGTCGTCCTGGATAAAAACAGGAGAAGTAGGATCCCACGCTGTATATCCTCGCGCCTCAAAAGTAGCACGAATACCACCACTTGGAAAAGAACTTGCATCAGGCTCTTGCTGTATAAGCGATTTACCGTCAAACTCCTCAATCATGCCTCCCTTTTTGTCGTACTCAAGGAACGAGTCATGCTTCTCTGCCGTCCCTTCGGTAAGTGGTTGGAACCAGTGTGTTATGTGGGTCACCTTGTGTTCCATAGCCCAAATTTTCATACCCTCAGCCACCTTGTCGGCAATAGCCCGATCAAGAGGATGTCCATTATCGATGCAATCAATCAGTTCGTTGTAAGCTGACACATCGAGATACTTGCGCATTTTCTCGCGATTGAAAACCAATTCTCCAAAATACTTTGAAGGTCGCTCGTCTGGTGCATCTACAGGCAATGCTTTCTTCTTGAAAGCGTCTTGCACTACGTCAAATCTTAATTTACTCATAGTTTAATTCTTTTTTGAGTTGTTGAGTGTTTTGTTTGTGTTGTTTGTTATTATAATATCTTTATCAATTTCAGTGTCATGCATCCTCGTGTACGTCCGCAACAGCGCGTCCACTTGGATCATTCATGTTCTGGAACGCCTTGTCCCATGCCAAAGCCTCTGCTGTCGAACAAGCCACGCTCGGGACGCTTGGAACGCTCTTCGCAGCCGACTCGCTTGGGAAATGCTCTTCGAAAATGCTACGATAATAATATTCCTCCTTATTCAAAGGCGGATTAATAGGGAATCTCTCAGCCGCTTGCGCCATTTGCTCATCAGATACAGCCTTGGAAGTCATGTCTTTTAAGGTATCTATCCAACTGTAACCAACACCATCGCTGAATTGTTCCTTCTGCCGCCAAGCTATCGAAGCTGGCAACATGTCGGCAAAAGCCTCGCGCACCAAGCCTTTCTCCATCGTTTTTCCAGGACACATCTTCAACGCCGGGTCAACAGACATAGCAACATCGAGGAATTCCTTGTCCAGGAAAGGCACACGTCCTTCAATGCCCCATGCAAGAAGCGACTTGTTTGCCCTCAGGCAGTCGTACATATACAATTTGCTTAATTTACGAACAGTTTCCTCATGGAATTCCTTTGCGTTTGGAGCCTTATGGAAATACAGGTAGCCACCGAATATTTCGTCAGCGCCCTCGCCACTAAGCACCATTTTGATACCCATACTGCGTATGACCCTTGCCAGCAAATACATCGGAGTGCTGGCACGAACAGTAGTAACGTCATACGTCTCAATGTAATATATTACGTCGCGTATTGCGTCGAGACCTTCTTGAATGGTATAATTCACTTCATGATGTACAGTTCCGATATGGTCTGCCACTTCTTTTGCCTTTATCAGGTCAGGCGCACCCTTAAGACCTACCGCGAATGAGTGAAGTTGAGGCCACCAAGCGTCACGCTTGTCGTCTGTTTCTATACGCTTTGCGGAATAGAGTTTTGCAATAGCCGATACAACAGAACTGTCAAGTCCGCCGGACAACAACACGCCATAAGGCACATCGCTCATAAGTTGCCGTTTGACAGACGCCATCAAAGAGTTTCTAATAAGCTTTACCGCCTCCTTCCTGTCTGATGTCAGCCAGTTCATTCCATCATACTTGAACCATTTGCGCGTGTACCAGCGTTCCATCTTTCCTCCGTGCTTGCTTGTGCAATAATAACCCGGCAGGAATGGCTCGTAACTATCACAGTAACCTTCCAAAGCTTTCAGTTCACTTGCGACATATACCGTCCCATCCTTATCGTGACCTATATAAATAGGTATTACGCCTATAGGGTCACGCGCAATCAAATAGTCATCGGTTGTCGAGTCATAAAGCACGAAGGCGAATATGCCGTTCAACTTGTCAATGAAGTCAACGCCATACTTTTCATAAAGAGCGAGTATTACTTCGCAGTCCGATCCTGTTTGATATTGGTAAGAATCAGCAGTTTCTTTGCGTATAAGTTGATGGTTGTAGATCTCGCCGTTTACCGCCAGAACCTTTTTCTTGTCAGGAGAATACAATGGCTGCCCTCCTGATAAGGGGTCTACAATAGCCAGGCGTTCATGAGCAAGCACAGCCTTCTCATTGCTGTATACTCCACTCCAGTCAGGTCCGCGATGGCGTATCTTGGCAGACATCTTCAATGCCTGCTCTCTCTTTTGGAGTGCGTCTCCCTTAATTTTCAATATTCCTACAAAGCCACACATAGTTTTTGTTGATTTAATTTGTTTGTGTTGTTATTTATCTTGTGTTTGTGTTGTTATTGCTATTTGCTTTTACCACCCTTAAATAAAAAAGGGACTGATTCCGTTTAAGAACCAGCCCTTATATAATTACTTAACTCTTTCATCGTTATATTCAATCCATTCGACTGGTAAACGGACACAACGAAATTTTAAGAACCTGATTCTTATTCTGGTTCTTACCATTATTCACATTCTGATTACCAAACGCTATCAAAATGTTGAATGTCGTCATGTTTACTAATCTGAACTTCATCGTAAACTCTATTTACGGTGCAAATGTACACGTATTTTTTTATTCGAACAAACATTTACTGCTTTTTTTAATGTTACACACTCAAAAAACTTTACAACCACGGGATTTTGCCCTATAGTGAATCAATTCCAAGAACTAATGCATAATTGTCTTTATAAAATCAAGGAACAATGGATGCGGATGCAGCACCGTACTCGAATACTCAGGATGGAACTGAGTTCCTATAAACCATTTGTTGTCTGGTATCTCAACTATCTCTACTAAGTTGTTTTCAGGATTAATGCCTGTACATTTCATGCCATGCGATTCATATTCCCGCTTATACTCATTGTTGAATTCATAGCGGTGGCGATGACGTTCCTCTATGTGCGACTCTCCGTATATGGCGCGAACCCGGCTTCCTTCTTTAAGGTCACATCCATACGCTCCGAGGCGCATTGTTCCACCCATGTTTGTAATGCTCTTTTGATCCTCCATAAGGTCAATTACATTGTGCTTGGTCTCAGGATCCATCTCAACGCTGTGTGCGTCACTATAACCTAATACGTTGCGTGCGAACTCAATGACCATCATTTGCATGCCGAGGCATATTCCAAAAGTTGGAATATCGTGTGTGCGAGTATAGTGTATTGCGGTTATCTTGCCTTCAATGCCTCTTTGTCCGAAGCCAGGGCAAATCACGACACCTGCAAGATCCTTCAATTTATCCGCAACGTTATCGGGCGTAACATACTCACTATTCACAAAATGTATGTTCACCTTTCTGCCATTGTATATCGCGGCAAGAGAAAGACTTTCACGTATGCTCTTATATGCGTCTTGCAAGTCGTACTTGCCAACAAGTCCCACGTGTACTTCCTCTGTAGCCTCCTTTTGCAATTTAAGGAAGTTGCGCCATGGAAGCAACTTAGGAGTTTCTTTCACAGGCATGCCCAATTTCCGTAGGATAGATGTGTCAAGCCCCTGGTTCTGCATGTTGATTGGCACTTCATAAATACTTGGCAAGTCTTCGCTCTGAACCACACATTCGGGTTCCACGTTGCAGAACGATGCCACCTTATTTAATATAGAGGAGTCGAGATGCCGTTCCGTTCGAAGCACAAGGATGTCGGGTTGGATTCCCATGCTCTGAAGTTCTTTCACAGAATGCTGCGTCGGCTTGGTCTTCAGTTCGCCGGCGGCACGCAAATAAGGCACGTAAGTTAAATGCACGTTAAGCGCATTGCGTCCCATTTCCCATCTCAACTGACGTATGGCCTCCATGAAGGGCGCGCTTTCTATGTCGCCAATTGTACCGCCTATTTCTGTTATGACAAAATCAAAATGCTGTTTAGCGGCAAGAGCCTTTATACGACTTTTTATCTCGTTGGTAATATGCGGAACCACCTGTATTGTTTTGCCGAGATAGTCGCCACGCCTTTCTTTGTCAATTACAGATTGATATATTCTTCCAGTAGTGACTGAGTTCTCACGTGTCGTCCGTATTCCGGTAAACCTTTCATAATGTCCCAAGTCAAGGTCGGTCTCCATCCCGTCAACAGTCACATAGCATTCTCCGTGTTCATAAGGGTTCAGCGTCCCCGGGTCAATGTTGATGTAGGGGTCGAATTTCTGTATTGTTATTTTATAACCATGTGCTTGGAGCAACTTGCCTATGCTCGATGATATTATTCCTTTGCCAAGCGATGAGACCACTCCGCCTGTAACGAATATGTATTTTGTGTCCATGTTGTGTATGTATTGTATTAATATTTACCTATAATAATTTAGTGGAGCTCTGTCGTGTGTGCGTCTGTACTTTCAAATTTACCCCTATAATAATTAATGAACGCCTGATTCACAAGCCTTACCCCTCCTGGCGTTGGATAGTTGCCGCTGAAATACCAATCTCCAGGACTATTAGGACAAGCCTTGTGCAGTCCCTCAAGCGATTGGTAGACTATTTCAATCGGAGTCGTCATACCCTCAGGTCTGAGCATTTCAACCATTTTGGCTGATATCTCCTCAGGGGTAAATGGCTTGTATATGGCAGTAACATAATTCTGCATTTTCTCCGCTGGAAGCTTGCTTTGATCAACACACTTGATATAAATGTCATGTATCGTTTGCCAGCTTCCGCGTTCTATGTGCAATTCAATAGCGGCGCGGAACGCTATAAACTCCTCCATTCTGGCCATGTCTATTCCGTAATAATCAGGATACCTGACCTGCGGACACGAGCTGACAAGCACTATCTTCTTAGGGTGCAGACGGTCGAGTATTCGCAATATACTTTCTTTCAGTGTTGTTCCTCTTACTATTGAATCATCTATTATAACGAGGTTGTCCTCATAAGGAGTCAGCGAACCATACGTAATATCATATACATGAGCCGCAAGGTCGTTGCGCGAGTTGCCCTCTGTTATAAACGTCCTTAGTTTTATGTCCTTGATTGCCACTTTCTCGCTTCTGACGTAGTTTTGCAGGACATTGCTGATTTCGCCCCTTGTCAGCTGATGGTCTTGAATCATCTTGAAGAGGGTGTCGACCTTATGTTCGTTCATTTGCTTTTTGAAACCGTCAAGCATACCATAGAACGCGACTTCGGCTGTATTAGGGACGAAGCTGAACACAGTGTGTTCAAGATCTCCGTCGATTGCCTTTGATATCTTAGGAGTCAGCTGTTCACCAAGAGCTTTTCTTTCACGGTATATGTCTCGATCAGAACCGCGGCTAAAATAAATCCGTTCGAATGAACACGCGCTGAAGCGTTTTGCCGGCAATATCTGGGTAAGACTCATCTCACCATTCTTTCTTACCGTAAGCGCCTGTCCTGGTTGGAGTTCATGGATTTGCTCTGTTTCCAGATCAAACGCCGTTTGTATCACAGGTCGTTCGGATGTTACGACAAGGACTTCATCATCACGATACCAAAAAGCCGGGCGTATTCCCCAAGGGTCGCGCATTGAGAACATCTCTCCGCTGCCGGTGAAGCCACAAAGCACATATCCGCCATCAAACAACGGGGTTGAAGTACGAAGTATGTTTGTTATGTCGATTTTGTCTTCTATGTATTTTGTTATCTCCGCCCCTTCAAGTTTAAGTTCCTGCGCTTTTTGGAACACACGCTCGCTCTCACGGTCCAACCTGTGTCCGATGAGTTCCAGCATGATGTACGTATCGTTGTATATACGTGGATGTTGGCCTTTAGAGACAATCTCATTGAACACCTCGTCCACGTTGGTCAAATTGAAGTTGCCGCACAGGCACAGATTCTTTGCCCTCCAGTTGTTGCGGCGAAGGAATGGATGTACGTATGTCAATCCACTCTTTCCTGTGGTGGAGTACCTAAGATGTCCCATGTATATCTCGCCGGCGAACGGAATATACCTCTCTGCGTAATTGGCATCAGACAGCTGGTCGGCGGTAAAGTTTTTGAAACCACTCTGCACGGATTGGAATATCTCTGTGATGGCACCGCTTCCCAACGCCCGCTCACGAAACATATACTCTTCACCTGGTTGGGCGGTCAGCTTGGCGCACGCCATACCGGCGCCCTCCTGGCCTCGGTTGTGCTGCTTTTCCATCAAAAGGTACAACTTGTTAATCCCGTACATCCATGTACCATATTTCTCTTGGTAGTATTTCAAAGGCTTGAGCAATCGAATCATTGCCACGCCACACTCATGTTTTAGAGGTTCCATACAAAGAATCCTGAACTATATTTATATGTTTGTATTGTTAATCCTAAAAACCGACAGGCACGACAAAGCGCGCCCATAAAAGAAGAGAGACTGATAACCTTTCGGAAATCAGTCCCCAAATCCAACTATAAGTATGTCCAACTTATTGAAAGTATCATATACCATCATTTGACATTGCAAAGATACTGCTTTAAATCTTATCTGCAAACATTTTCCTTGTTTTTTTGTGTTGCGGCAGTGTTTTTTCAAGCGTGTAGAGTACAACAGTAAATCCGTTGCCTGCCATTTACCATCAACTCGTCATGCAGACGTGGAATTACCTTCATTGTCCTTTAAACCAAAAAAGACTCAAACCATCAAAAAGACAAAAGTCTAAATTATTATCTATGAAGAAACGTATAATTATCACAGCGGTACTCGCATGTACCTTATCTACAGGGATAGCTTACGCACAATTCGACGGCAACGTTGACAGGCGCAATCAAAGGGAGCAAAGAGACACTACAAGAAACAACGCCACAAGAAGGGAAAGACCCGAAAGGACGGATAACAACGGGAACGGGCATGGTCCGCGCGAAAGGGGCAGAGGCATCCGACAGGGAGGCAGAAATGTATTGAAACTTGGAAAAGTCAGTTCTACCGGTTATGGTCAGACAGAAGGAACGTTGACGGTCAGTGACACGCTCTTCACAGGTTTTGGTGAGGATGAAAACGTGATACAAGTAACAGGCGGTACCTTCACTATGAACAACTGCAGGATAGAGAAATCAAAAGGTGATACCAATAGCGGCGACGGTAGCAGCTTCTATGGCACAAACTCCGCATTATGCACTAATACAGGTGGTACCATCAATATGAGTGGCGGCACAATTTCAACTGACGCAAAAGGCGCGAACGCCGTCGTGGCTTATGGTGGCACAGTGAATATAAATGACGTGACCATACGCAACAAGCAAGATATGTCGCGAGGCATTCATGCGACGGGAGGCGGAACAATCAATGCAAGCAACTTGGACATACGTACAGAGGGAACAAGCAGCTCGGTGATAGCTACCGACCGTGGGGGCGGAAACGTTACTGTCAACGGGGGCAAATATTGGACTTCCGGCATACATTCCGCAGTCGCTTACTCCACAGGCAATATTACACTCACTAACGTTTGGGGAGAGAGCACACAAGGGGAGATCGGAGTCATCGAAGGAGACAACGAACTGACATACAACGACTGCGACATAACGTCGGGTAGTAAAAAACGCGCACTCATGATACTGCAAAGCGGCTCGGGTGACGCTATAGGATACAACGGCAGGATTACAATAAACCGTGGAACCATGACAGTAAAAGACGCTATCACACCTTTCTGTGAAGTTCCTACGCGCATGACCGGCACGCTGACACTTAACGACGTTACAATATCCAACCCAAGCAAAGTATTGATGCTGGTGGACTACAACACACAATGGAAGACAAAGGGAGGTACCGGCAATTTGATTCTCACTACAGACAAGAACTGGAATTATGAAGGGGACGTAAAAGCCGACAGTACAGGAACCATAAACGTGAAGGTCGACAACGGAGTAACATGGAAGGGGGCGATAAACCCTGACAACGCCGCCCGTGAAGCCAACATCGAGGTAATCGGTACATGGGAACTGACAGCCGACAGTTTCGTGGACACACTGACCAAAGGCCGAGGTGCCGTTATCAATACAAACGGACACAAACTCACCGTCAAGAAGGAGTCATAAAAAACGCTCTTTTACGAAGGTACGTTCACATAAGCAAGCATAGGATGCCAAACAACTGGCTTTCTATGCTTTTTTCTTGGCTTCCTCCCAAAGCTCGTCCATTTCCTGCAGCGTAAGAGAGTTGATCTCCCTGCCTTGCGCCTTAGCGGCAAGCTCCACGTAAGTAAAACGCTTGATGAACTTGGCATTCGTAAGTTCGAGCGCAGTATCGGGATTGATATGATAGAGTCTCGCCACGTTGATGAGGCTGAACATGATGTCACCGAACTCTCGTTCCGCCTTATCTTTGTCCATATTGGCAATCTCCGCCTCAAACTCTCCGATCTCTTCTTTCACCTTTCCCCAAACATCTTCCTTATATTGCCAGTCGAAGCCCACATTACTTGCCTTTTCCTGTATACGGTCGGCCTTTATCACAGACGGGAGTGATACTGGCACTCCGCCAAGTATGGTTTTATTGCCGTCTTTTTCATGTGCCTTCAGCTGCTCCCAGTTTTGCAACACCTGATCGGCACTGTCAGCCTTTACTTGCCCGTAAACATGAGGATGTCGGTATATGAGTTTGTCACACAACTTGTCGCACACGTCGGCTATATCAAACTCGCCTTTCTCACTCCCTATTTTTGAGTAGAACACAACATGAAGCAACACGTCGCCCAATTCCTTACATATATTCAGGCTGTCCTCTCTCAGCAATGCGTCCGACAGTTCATATACCTCTTCAATAGTATTAGGCCGTAACGACTGATTGGTCTGCTTTCTGTCCCATGGACACTTCTCGCGCAACGTGTCCATCACGTCGAGCAAACGGCCGAAAGCCTGTAGTTTCTCTTCTTTTGAATGCATTTCTTGTTTATTTCCCTATATTTATGCCAAGCCCGCTCAGATCGAGCTTAGCAGATGTTTGACATTATCCTATACTTCATTCTTAATATGCATGAGGTGGACTGCCACTAAGGCGGCCGTCTCTGTACGCAAACGGCTTCTTCCAAGGCTCACCGAGCGGAATCCGGCATCCTCAGCGGACCTCACTTCATCAACGCTGAAATCCCCTTCTGGACCGACCATTACCACTGCGTCATCCCCAGCCTTCAGACTGTCATATAGCAATGGAAGGTGTTCATCGTAACAATGGCATATAAACTTTTGGCTTTCACCTGCGAGTGAGATGAATTTCTCAAATGGGATCATAGGATTCAAAGTGGGCAGTTCGGACTTCCGGCTTTGCTTCATCGCCGATACGAGTATTTTCTCTATCCGCTCATGTTTGATCACCTTTCGTTCAGAGAACTTACAGTCGAGAAATGTGAGTTCGTCAAAACCAATCTCAGTCGCTTTCTCCGCGAACCATTCTGTTCGGTCGATATTCTTGGTGGGAGCCATGGCAATATGCAGGCGGGCGTTCCACTGGCGTTTTTGCGGCAGCTTCTTGACTATGCGATACATGCAATGTCTCTTATCTGCCTCTGTAATCACCGCTTGATAGAACGTGCCTCTCCCGTCCATCAGGAAAATCTCGTCATTATCCGCAAGGCGCAATACGCGTACGGCGTGTGCCGCTTCCTCATCGGGCAGCGATAGTGACTCAGGGTCTGGAGTATAAAAAAAACGGACTTCCTTCATACCGTGCCGCCATCTAAGAATGCGAGGAACAACTCAATGGCGCGGCGTGCCACATCGTCTTGAACCTCATTGCGGCTTAACCTGTTGCTCACCACCCTCTTAGTCACATAATCGTCTGGCGAGCCGACTGATATGTATACAGTACCCACCGGGTCGTCCTCTGTGCCACCTGTCGGACCGGCATAGCCTGTAATCGTAATAGCATAATCCGCCTCGAACAACCGGCAGGCACACTCACGCATCGCGTCAGCGGTTTGCGGACTGACCACCCCGTAGGTATCGATCACATCACTTGGAACCTTCAGTACGAGTTCCTTGATTTCTGTCTGATAAGTTACGGCTCCGCCCCTGAAATATTCAGAACTTCCTGGAACAGATGTCAACAAGGCGGCTATACGTCCGCCTGTGCAACTTTCCGCAGTACAAAGAGTCTTGCCCGCGGCAATCAGTCGTGTTTGTATTTCTTTTTCAATCATCGTATTCATGTCATTCTTGCAAAAGCCGGCGCGTTGATATCGCAAAAGTCTTTGTCTTGATATTTGAAGTAGCCCGTAATGCCTATCATAGCGGCATTGTCGGTCGTGTAGCTGAACTTTGGGATGTAAACTGTCCATCCAAGCTTTTTTGCATGCTCGTGGAACGCGTTTCGCAGTCCGTTGTTCGCGGATACTCCACCCGCTACGGCTACATGCTTGATTCCTGTATCTTTAACCGCCTTGCGTAATTTCTTCATTAATATTTCCACAATGGTTTTCTCAAGCGACGCGGCAAGGTCTTCCTTGTGGTGGCTGATAAAGTCGGGATCGTCTTTCAACCAATCCCGAAGCGAATAAAGGAAAGATGTCTTAAGGCCCGAAAAGCTATAATCATAGCCTTGTATGTTAGGCCTTGCGAACTGATATGCGTCGGGATTTCCTTGACGGGCGAGTTTGTCGATTATTGGTCCGCCAGGATATCCAAGCCCCATGACCTTGGCGCACTTGTCAATAGCCTCGCCAGCCGCATCGTCGATGGTCTGTCCCAAAATCTTCATGTCGTTGTATGCGTCGACTCTCACTATCTGGCTGTTTCCACCACTGACTAACAGGCAGATAAACGGGAATGGAGGCTGTGAATGATCGTTTTCGTCCTCACAAATAAAATGTGCGAGTACATGCCCTTGCAGATGATTCACGTCGATAAGAGGTACGCCCATGGCGCGGGCGAACCCTTTGGCGAAGTTCACACCAACAAGCAGGCTGCCTATCAGTCCCGGACCACGTGTAAAGGCCACAGCGGAGATTTGTTCCTTTGCTACTCCCGCGCGCTTTAAAGCCTGATCCACGACTGGAACTATATTCTGTTCATGGGCGCGGCTTGCGAGTTCTGGCACGACTCCGCCGTACGCCTCATGTACGGCCTGGCTTGCCGTCACGTTCGACAACAATATATCATTTTTCAAAACCGCAGCCGACGTATCGTCGCACGATGACTCTATAGCGAGTATGTATGTATCCTTCTGTTTACCTTCCATCTTGTTAATGCGTCAATATTTCCAGTCCGTGTTCCGTCAAGAGGAATGTGTGTTCCCACTGTGCGCTGTCGCTATAATCCTCGGTGTAGACCGTCCATCCGTCGTTCTCATCGATGACGACCTCCCAATCACCGGCATTGATCATAGGTTCGATTGTGAACACCATTCCAGGGACGAGCAGCATTCCAGTACCTTTCTTTCCGTAATGCTCTACGTCGGGTTCTTCATGGAAGGCATTCCCCACCCCATGTCCACAAAGGTCGCGTACTACTGTGAATCCGTTTTTATGCGCATGCTTGGCTATCGCATGCCCCAAGTCGCCAACGAACGAGTAAGGCTTGCACGCTTCCATACCGACCTCCAAGCACTCTTTCGCCACACGCACCAGCTTTTCACGCTCGGGAGTTGTCCTGCCGATGACGAACATACGGCTCGCATCAGCGTAATAGCCATTGAGGATTGTCGTAACGTCCACATTAACGATATCACCCTCCTTCAATATCTGTGTAGAACTTGGTATGCCATGACACACCACGTCGTTTACCGACACGCACACGCTTTTCGGGAAACCTTCGTAATTCAAAGGTGCGGGTATGGCTCCATGAGCTATCGTGAACTCGTGTACCAATGTGTTGATTTCCTCTGTCGACATACCTGCATGTATTTTCTCTGCCACCATGTCGAGTAGGGCTGTATTAATGACTCCCGATTTTCTGATGCCCTCTATCTGCTCTGGTGTTTTTATCAAATTGCGACTCGGACACAACTTTCCCTTGTTTTGGAAAGCAAGTATCTTCTTGTCCATCTCGGTAAGCGGCTGCCCTTTTACCGGATGCCAGTTTCTTGGATTTCTATTAAACATAATCAAATCCCCTTCTTGTATTTATCGTGCAAAATTACTAAATAAATCCATACTTAGACCGCTTAATTCGTAATTAATCATTACATTTGCATAAATAAAAGTAATTGCACTGATGAAACAATCGTTTTTTGGCGGCTTCGCAGTCGTCCTACTGACACTGCTTTTCGCATGTTCCGGCAACTCTACAAGGCGTGATGATTCGGGACAAACCAACACTGACAACATTGAGACGACCGACACCGTCAACTATATGCATGAGTACAATCTCGACGGCACAGTGGAAGTCGGAGGCATACATTATAATTATGAGTTCTCATTCAACAACGACAAAAGCCTTCCTACTGTGACCACAGAAGAAGGACTCACTTACTATGACAACAACGTGCGACTGTACATCACACGAGGATCGGAACGGGTGTATGAGCACAAGTTCACAAAGGAGTTCTTCCGCGACCTCATTCCGGAGAGCGACTACAAGCGTTCTGTCCTTGCAGGTTTCAACTTCAACTACATGCAAGAAGACAGCCACGACCGGTTCTACTTTATTGCCGTAGTAGGAGATCCCGACGAGACTTCAGACATCAGTTATTCCATAGCTATCGCCATCGACTCTAAAGGCAACGTCACAAGAAAGGTTGTGACAAGCATAGACGTGGAGCCAATAAACGACAACTTGAACAAAGACCCGGAGGAAAATGACGCATAAATCATTAGCATGCCCCTTGCGCTTGTTAAGCGTGATTTGCCTGATAGGCCTGTGGGGACAGCCAGCAGTCTCGCAAACCAAGTCGGTATCCATCCTTGGAGACTCCTATAGCACTTTCGAAGGCTATCTCGAACCCGACACAAATTTCATTTGGTACTACGACACCACTCCGCGCAACAAGACGGATGTCACACAGGTGACAGAAACTTGGTGGTATCTGTTGCTGCAAGAGAAAGGGTACCGCCTGTGCAAGAACAATTCGTTCTCAGGTTCCACCATTTGCAACACCGGCTACGGAAAGGCCGACTATAGCCAGCGTTCGTTTACAGCCCGCATGGACAATCTCGGCTGCCCTGATATCATCTACATCTTCGGCGCCACGAACGACAGCTGGGCAGGCTCGCCAATTGGCGAATACAAATATTCCGGCTGGACCACCGACGACCTTCGCTCGTTCCGACCGGCTTTGGCATACCTGCTGCACTATATGACAAAACGCTATATCAATTGCGAACTCCATTTCATACTCAACAACGAGCTGAAAGACGAGATCAATGAGTCGGTAGAGAGCATTTGCGGACACTACGGAGTAGACTTGATCCGTCTGCACGACATTGACAAACAAGGAGGACACCCCACTGTCAAGGGGATGAAAGCCATAGCGGAACAACTGAAATGAATACTATGGGACGAACGCCAGCCACCTGTTTCATGCCACTTCGAAGCTGACCAAATTTTGTAACTTTGCGGTAATGAAAAAGAAGGGAAAACATAATAAGTCAGGCTACATGGCAGTGCTGGTAATTGCAGTATTAGCAGCAGTACTTTGGAACATGCCGGGATGGCATGGAAGGGCGGCAAAGCAGGAACAATCGCACGCGTATGCACAAGAGTATGACACCGCAAGCTACGAGATCCCTGCCATGTCAGCAAGAAATATACCCAACCAACTGCTAAAACGCCTGGCTTACACAACCTCGTATAACAGCCGGACCAGAACTCCAAACTGGGTGGGATGGGAGTTGACAGCCGACCATGTGTCAGGTGAATACAACAGGTCGAAACACAATATGTTTATTGAGGACGAGGACGTACCGAAACCTCGTGCCACATACCGCGACATACGTGAAAGTGTGTGTGGCTACCAACGCGGACACATGTGTCCAGCCGGTGACAACAACTGGTCGTTTCAGGCACTCAAGGAATCTTTTCTCATGACCAACATCTGCCCGCAGGACGGCGACCTCAACCAAAACGACTGGAAAGATTTGGAGGAGGAGTGCAGGGACTGGGCCGTCAAATACGGGAATATACATATCGTAGCCGGTCCTGTGTTCCGCTCTACACGCTACAAGACTGTTGGCGACAACAACGTGGCAGTCCCCGACGCGTTCTTCAAAGTCGTTTTGACCATCGACGACGGCAATGCGAAAGCAATTGGCTTTATATACGAAAACAAGCCTGGACGCCACGACATGAGCTATTATGCGAGAAGCGTCGATGATGTGGAAGCGTTAACAGGCTTTGACTTCTTCTACCAGCTAAATGACAGCATAGAAAATGTAATCGAGGCCAAATGCGAGTTTGAAAAGTGGTGATAATTAAATATTTGTGTTAATTATTTTGTCAAGAGCGGAAAAACGGCTAACTTTGTAACCGATTAATGACGATTAATTCGTTGAATTATTAGTTACAGAATGAAGATAGGACACAAAATTACATTTTTTGCCTTCATGTGCTTGTGGTTGACCATTAGTGGCCAGTCCGTACTTGCACAATCCGGAGACAACACAACGACAAGACAGACTGCTGAAAACACAGTAGATGGAGCGGTTTATGACACTGGAGGCGAGCCTCTGCCCGGAGTCTCCGTACTGGTCGACGGGCATACGGGACTCGGTGTCGCTACAAATGCGGAGGGAAAGTTCGTACTCCGCAACGTACCGGCAGACGCAAAGACGCTCACATTCTCCTATATAGGAATGAAATCGCAAACGGTTAAAATCAACCGGAAGAAATCAATAAAAGTATTTTTGGAGGACGACACACACCAACTGAAGGACGTGGTCATCGATGGCTACCAACAAATCGACCGGCGCAACCTCACCAGTTCGGTTTACACTGTAGACATGGAAGACATCAAGGTGCCAGGCATAGCGTCAGTAGACCAAATGCTTGAGGGGAAAGTGCCTGACCTCACGTTCACCTCAAACTCAGGCGAGATAGGAGTGACACCACGATTGCGCGTTCGCGGCACATCCACACTGATCGGCAACCGCGAGCCGCTATGGGTGCTCGACGGAATCATACTCACCGACCCTGTAAACCTTAGCCCAGACGTGTTGAACGACCCCGACTACGTTAACCGTATAGGTAACGCGGTGGCAGGCATCAACCCACAAGACATTGAGCGAATCGACGTATTGAAAGACGCTGCGGCTACTGCACTATATGGTACTCGTGCGGCAAACGGTGTGATTGTCATAACCACCAAGAGCGGACGAGTAGGAAAAGCGCAAATATCATACAACGCCAACTTCACATACCGCCGCCGTCCACGCTACACCGATAAGAAAATCGATTTGATGAACTCAAACGAGCGTATACAGTTCTCACAATACCTTGCCGAGAACCACTACTCCTATCCTTCGGGCATGCCGCTCGTGGGCTACGAGTACGCTCTCGACCAACTTTACAAACGACAAATCACCCAGGAGGAGTTCAACGAGGAAGTAAACCAGATGGCAAGCTTGAACACCGACTGGTTCAAGATATTAGACCACGACTCTTTCTCGCACGACCACTCGGTGAATGTATCCGGAGGCTCGGACAAAGTGCGATATTACACGTCAATCGGCTACACCGACCAGGACGACGTCATCAAGAACACGACCAACCGAAGGTACACAGCCATGACGAAGGTCAACATGACACTGTCGGACAAGTTCAGCCTTGAGTTCAACGCCAACGGATACGTGAACGACCGCAAGTACAATGTCAGCGAGACCAACCCTACTGACTACGCATACAACACAAGCCGCGCCATTCCAGCATACAACGCCGACGGCTCCTACTATTACTACGGAAAGTACTCATCGACGGCTCGCGGATATCTTGATTACAACATATTGAACGAATTGGAAAACACCAACACGAAGCAGCGCGTGTCGAGTGCGATGGCTACCATCAACCTGCAATACAGACCGTTGGAATCTCTTTTCTTCAACTGGACAGTCTCGGCGAACACACAGTCGGCCAATATCACCTCATGGTATGGCGAACGCTCATACCACGTGTCAACACTGCGTGGTTCAAACTATGGCGAGGATCCGTCCGCATCCTCATACCTACCTTATGGTGGTGAATTGGGAACGTCAAATACCGATACCCGCTCGTTCACAACACGCTTCCAAGGCAACTTCAACAAACACTTCGGCAAGGAACTCGACCACATGATAAACTTCGCCCTCGGAGTGGAGGCAAGCTCCACCAAAACCGACGGCTACTCACGAACCGACTACGGATATTTCGCCGACAGGGGCAAGACCTTCATCACCAACATCACGGAATATCCTTATTATACTAACATGGTTTTGAATTCCGTACCGACCATAACCGACGGCAAGGTCAACATGCTGTCAGTCTACGGAACACTCACATACGCCTACAAAAAGCTGTTCACCATCAACGCCAACGGACGCTACGACGGATCCAACCGCTTCGGTTCACAAAGCAACGACAAACTGCTGCCGATCTGGTCGGTATCGGGCAACGCGAACCTTATAGAGATTTTCCACCTTAATAATAAGGAATGGCTTGACGAACTGACATTGAAGGCTTCCTACGGACAACAGGGAAACATGATCGACGGACAAACTCCGGTGATGATACTGAAGAAGGGAAGCTTGAGCAGCCACTACAACGAATTCATATCAACTGTCAGTTCTTTCTCCAACCCCGACCTCAAATGGGAGAAGACACACAGCTCAAACATAGGACTCGATGCCAGCTTCTTCGGCGGACGCCTGCAAATCGGACTGGAGGGCTACTACAAGAAGACAGTGGACGCATTCTTGGAAAAAACAATTTCAGACGTGAACGGATATGAATCATACATCATCAACTCAGGAACGATAACCAACAAGGGCTATAACGTGACATGGAGTGCGACCCCTGTGAAACTGAAAGACTTCTACTGGATTCTTTCTGGCAACGTATCGAAGGTGTTCAATGACATCAAGACCGCTCCAGGAGCGGAGACTTACGAACTCAGCGACTTTCTCAGTGGTACCGCTGTAGTACAGGGACACTCTATCGGCACCATCTGGTCGTACAAATTCCTCGGACTCAGTCCTATCGACGGAGGTCCTATATTCGAAGACTGGGAGGAACGTCAGTCGGAACTCGTCAACATGGACAACTACACCACATATACATCAGTGTTGGTGCCTACAGGCAAGCGCGAACCCGACATAACCGGATCGGTCAACAACACCTTCACCTACAAACAGTGGAGGTTAGGCATCAACCTGTCGTACTCGTTCGGAGCAAAGACACGCCTGTTCCGAATATTCGATGATCACGACAACTACAACACCGAATCGAACGTGAACAGGGCACTCATCGACCGGTGGATATTCCCTGGCGACGAGAACAAGACAGTCATACCGGCTATACTCGGAAAAGACACTCCAGGGTTCTATTACTACAACGGCCATTTCAGCGAAAACGGAAACTCAGGAGCCATACTCGCCGAAAGTTACTGGACGATGTACGACTATTCGGACATTCGCGTTGTAAGTGCCGACTATGTGAAGTTGCAGAACATAACACTTACGTACGAGTTCAGTCCGAAACGCCTTGCCGACTGGGGACTTTCAAGGTTGGCGGTCAGCCTGACAGGCACCAACCTGCATACATTCTGCAGCAGCAAGCTGAAAGGACAAACACCTACACAGGGAGGATTCAGCGAAGTACAATTATCCGACCGGCCTCAGTTCACCCTCGGACTTAACATTCAATTCTAAAAACACGGCATAATATGAAGATCTCTAATAAACTTATATATATAACGTGTGTCACGGGAGTGATGGCAATCTCCGCCTGCGGCGACTTCCTCGATGAGTACTCACAAGACCAGTACTACGCACACAATTGGGAAGACCTCGACGAACTGCTGATAGGAAGCGGCTACATGGACTACCAACTGCCACAGCATCCAAGTCTGTGGGGCAGCGAACAAGACGGATCGTTCATCCACTTCCTTACAGACGACATCGACGAGAATGTCACGGCTATATCACAGTCGTATGACGACCAAGAAGTGTATTTCGGAAATTTCACTTGGCAGGAACGCACAGGGGTTAAGCCAGAAATGACGGAATACAATGCGGAGAATCCAACTTGGACTCGTTGCTACTATCATATCAACGTATGCAACAACATCATAGCAAGCCTTGATGACATTGAAGTAACAGACGATGAGGACAGGCTGGGCTACCACAAAGTATCGGGAGAAGCACACTTCATACGCGCCTACCTGTATTTCTTCCTCGTCAACCTCTACGGCAAGCCATACGATGAGAACGCGTCGACCAACCCGGGCGTGCCACTCAAACTCAGCGAGGACGTAGTGGACGTAAAATTCACTCGAAACACAGTGAAAGAAGTGTACGACCAAGTGCTTGCCGACCTTGCGACAGCACGCACCGAACTCTCGCAATACACCGGGGCACAGAAGTCGTACTACAGAGCGGACAGCGTTGCAGCCGACCTGCTCACCGCACGGGTATATCTCTACATGCAAGACTGGAAAAACGCGCGCGCATACGCCAACAAGGTAATAGACGAACATCCGGCCCTTGAAGACTTGAATAGTCC
>CAZHZH010000001.1:13507-16301 GCA_964537205.1 uncultured Bacteroidaceae bacterium | reverse complement strand
CATACGCCAACAAGGTAATAGACGAACATCCGGCCCTTGAAGACTTGAATAGTCCCACACAGACATATTTCCACTCTGAAGACAATGTAGAGAACATATTCTCAATGGGAAGCGACAACGTACCTACCATAATGTCGTACAACTTGAAATGCCTCACCGCTACAAAGGACCTGTACAACATATACGAAACACAAGACCTGCGCAAAACTCAATGGTATTGGACTATGGGCGACTTTGTGGGTGTGACAAAAATACTCGGACACCCAGTTTTTTGGGGGACTACGTACACAACAGACAGTCCGCACTACTACGAATACAGCTATTATGAGAACGCATCGGCCTACAACACCTACTTCTCCACCGTATTCGGGCTGCGCAGTGCCGAGGCTTACCTCATAAAGGCGGAGGCTGCGGCATATCTCGGGCAGGAAAACGAAGCACGAACCGCTGTCAACGACCTACGCGTCAAGCGATATTCCAGCAGCTACGGAGGATATAAAATCATATCATCGGGCGAGGAGCTCATACAGGAGATAAGGGACGAACGCCGCAGGGAACTTTGCTTCGAAGGACAACGCTGGTTTGACCTGCGACGCTACTGCGTGAACAGCGTCCTTCCTGAGTCACATGAGATAAAGCATACTTTCACATACTATCAGGACCGAGAGTCGGCAAAGGCCGTACAACGCGTGCGTTATACGCTTGAACCATACGACGAGGCGTACACCCTCCCTATCCCTTACGAGGTGATAGAGTTCAATACCGGCATGGAACAGAACAAGCGCCCGAACCGTCAGCCGGAGGTTCTGCCTCTTGAAGATACCGACAACTAAACATTAAGAAGACATGATAAAGAAATACATATATATAATCGCAACCGCGCTCACCATATCAGTGATGGCATCGTGCGACAAGTCGGAGGATGACATAGTTCCAAACGTTAAGGACACCTCGTTCTTCTTCGCACCAAACGACACTTGCACCGACGAGGAGTCGGAGATCAGACGCCAGTTCTTCAACGACCACGGCTCATACCTGCTGTTCAACGACACAATACAGCACTATTTCGTCGGAGTGAACATCAATGGCGACTCAGCCTACTTCACCGAGGTGCTCGACCTGTCGTACAGCGTAAACTCATCTACTTACCTCATATCCTCATCATACGAGTATACCTACACGCTGCTTCCGAACCTAACAAGGAAAAAGAACGCGGTAGAGTTCATGGAAGAAAACATCCTGTACCACTTCACACAAACACTTCAACCATTCAGCTGGCTGCTCGTGAACAGAATCTATTGCAACACAGGAACCGAAACGACAAACCCTGTGGCGGCAACCGGTGAGAGAGCCATTGTTGTTGCATTGGCAAACCTGCCGAGAATACGCACCGAAGCTCAAAAGCAGAATTTCACGCAGCAGATACTTATGGAGATAGTCAACAAAGTGTTAAGCGACAATTCTTTGAAATTCAGTTCATTCACCGACATATCGGCAAACCTCTACTCAAGGTCGTTCTCTGGTTACGAAAATAAGACAGCAGATGAATGTCTGGAGTATCTTAATTCCCAGGGACTGCTATCACGCGGCAAGAACGAATTTTCAATAACCGCCAACGGTTACTACCCTACTATGGACACCGACCTCGGGGACTTCGCACGTCTCGTGATAGTCAACGACATGGAGACCATTGAAAATAGATACTCAAAATTCCCGATAATAATAACCAAGGCGAAGCTAATGGTCGAATGCCTCAATTCATTGGGATATGTATTTGAGAAAGAAGAAACTACAGAAAATGAAAATGAAGAATAAACTTACATACATAGCCGCAATCGCACTACTTGCCACATCGACGGCCTTCGTCGCATGCAGCGACGACGACGACACAGTTCCCGACATGGTCTACCCTACTAAAACGGGGACATTCACCGATACTCGCGACGGCTACGTTTATCATTGGGTACGCTACGACACTCTCGACTGGATGGTCGACAACGGACACTACCTGATTGGAGACGACGCGTATTGCAAAGTGTACTCCACCTCAGCTGGAAATGGAAGCACAGACTACACCGACATGACAAACTGGAGCAAATACGGATGCCTTTACACTCTGTCGGGCGCACAGATGGCTTGTCCCGAAGGCTGGCGCATACCTACAGATGAAGACTGGCAAAGTCTTGAACGCTATTTCGGCATGTCACAGAAAGAAGCCCAAGCATACAACTGGAGGGGCATGATAGCACAAAACCTAATGCAAAACTCAGAGGACTCAACCACCCTGCACCTGCAATTAGGCGGATTCTACGCCGAGAGCTGGATCAACTGGGGCTCGCACATGCGTGAATGGTCGGTCATGGGCTACTATTGGACTTCCACAATCGACGAGGCGAAGGAGAATGACCTCTACTTCTATCGCAAAATCATGTGGAACAAAAACGGCGTGTACCGCCAAAGCACATCACCCGAAGACCTTTTCTTCAGCGTGCGATATGTCAGACGGGCTGAATAAAGACATCAGACATACACCTATTATATATAATAAGGTGTTCCATGATACGTATAATATATAAGGTAATAGATTTTTAGGAAAACTATGAAACAACTGCTAATGTCAGCACTATTGCTGACTGCCTCGTTGATTGCGTCCGCACAATCCTCAACTATAAAAGGAACTCTGAAGGACTACAAATCAACCGACACCGTAATTGTCTACATTCAAAATCATGAAAAGTTAGACACTATGAACCTCGACCAGAAAGGGCAATTCAGCGTGACTGCCGACATCCAG
>CAZHZH010000001.1:0-13407 GCA_964537205.1 uncultured Bacteroidaceae bacterium | reverse complement strand
CCGACGTACTCGCAAAGCAAAACAGCTATGCCGACTGCAAGAAGTACATAGCGGAAAAGCTGAATCCGCTTCGCGCCACCATCAAGAAAGTGAAGGACGCTGATTTCGCATCAAAGGCAAACAGCGCGATCGACTCACAAGCAGATAACGCGATTCTCACATACGCAGTGGCAGCGCAGGGTGCGGGTAAGAACATGGAGGAAGACAAGGACTTTATGGCTTTTGTGAATTCAATCGACAAGAACGACACCCTTCAAATCAACAACATCACAAGATACCTGCAGTGGTATCAGGCTGCGCATGGCGACAAATATCTGCCCCTGACAGGCGAAGCGGCACAATTGAAGCATCTCGCCGAGTACACTCAGAACCAGGACGTACGCAACAAGGTGGCAAACAGCTATCTGCAAGCCATCTTCTTCTACGCGTCGTTCGGAGTAAGCACTTCCTCGCCCGACTTCAAGAGCCTCTACGAGCAATACCTGCAAGTTAGCACCGACACTACATACACTTCGTTTGTAAAGAGTCAGTTGGACAAGATGAAATACACCGCCGCCGGACAGGAGGCTGTCAACTTCACACTCACCGACTTCAACGACAACAGCTATGAGTTCAAGAACATCATCGGGAAAGGAGCCGTTACATACGTCGACTTCTGGGCCACATGGTGCGGACCGTGCAGAAAAGAGATTCCATACCTCGCAAAGATGGTGGAACACTTCAAGGGCAACGACAAGGTACGCATCATCAGCATTTCAATCGACTCTGACCACGATGCGTGGAAAAAGATGATTGGAGAGGACAAACCTGCATGGGCGCAATATCTGATTCCAGACCTGACTAACTCAGCGGCTATCAAGGACTACGACATCAACAGCATTCCCCGCTTCATGATATTCGACGCTGATGGCAAACTGTACAACGCGTCCGCCTCACGTCCGTCACAAACTGAAACCACGACACTCATCGAGTCGTTAATCAAATGATGCGAAGGCTTGCATACATATTATTACTGTCGGTATTCTCCGTAGGCCAGACGCTTGCGGAAAACACCGATAGTATCAACTGTGTACAAACAGCCGACCATGCGGCAAACGACACAGTCCAAGCCGACAGTTCGGATTTCATACAATCGAGCATACTCTTCATGAGCCGCGACAAAAACCGACTCGCTACATACTTCGGACATATAGCGTTACGTCTGAATTGTCCATCCGCCGACCTTGACTTTGTATTCACATTTTCAAGCAGGGACGACAAGACCATACTTGACATCGTGTTGGGAAACGACTTGGTCGCATTGGTTCCCGCCAAGGTCAATGACTTTCTCAAAGTGTACGACAATGAAGGACGTGATGTTTACGAGTACCGGCTTAATCTCACTCTGAACGAGAACAGAGAGTTGTGGAAACTCGTCGACAAATATGTGAAGAAGGGACTCTACCTGCCTAATGACTACTTCAACAGGGGATGCGCCCAAGAAACGGCATCGCTCGTGCTGGCAATTGTGAAAGGGCATATTGAATATGGAGACTACATAAACGAAGTCGGTTCCACGTATAGCGCGATAGTCAGACGAGAACTTGATGAAGGCAGCTGGCTGCTTCTGCTTCCATACATGATAGCAGGCAGCGACCGCAACCGGCACCTCGACAATGAGGAGCGCCTGATTATGCCTACCGACATGATTGAGGCATGGAAACAAGCGAAAATAGTTGATGACAACGGTACGAAACGCAGCATGTTCAAAAGCAATACCCCGACCATCTACCGCTCAACTAAATCCGCCGCACCATCCTCAAACGCGCCTTCTACTATAGTTGTGTTCGGCATTGTACTGGCCGTAGTGGTCATAGTTACCATACTGCAATTCGCAACCCGCAAAGCCGACGGCGTAGCAAAAGCCGTGGACGCAGTCCTACTGACATGCGTTTCACTGTTTGCCGCCATAATGCTGGTAATTCATTTGGCGTCACGTCTGCCAATAGCGCAAGGATGGACTCATAGCTACATTGAGTTCAACCTCATTCCGCTCATCATATACTTGGTGTCATTGAAACACAAATTCAGCGGCAAGACATGGATGTACATATACGCCACGTATACGGTGGCACTTGTCGTATTGTCAATATGGATGCTGATGAACATGGAGCAAATCGACGCGGTGGAATTCCTGATAATTGGAACGCTTGCACTCAGGTGCATAGCACGAACGATATTAAACAAAACAAAAATAATAAGCTAAACAAAACAAGGAAAGAACTATGAGAGAACATTACAAAATCTTCACCACAAGTGCCCGCCTGTTATTGACAGCACTTATTCTGACACTATCCGTCTCCCAAGCGAATGCTGGAGAACAGAGTTATTATTGGTATGTCACTGACGCTACAGTCTATCCTACCGGCAGTGGAACCGTGTATCTTGATACAGTAGAAGTCGCAGAAGCCGATCGCGACTACAAGAGCGAAATGGAATTACAAACCGTAACATATGCATACGCGGGCAGCAAGTACTTCTACGGATATTCCAAACCTGCCAACGGGTATATGTTCGTCGGTTGGAAAACATTAGACGCTACATACTACGATGACATTGTAGACAATCCAAATGTAAAGCTCAAAGACTACCTTTCAACAGATTTCGCCAGCTATAACTCTGACGACTCATTCTATCTGAGTACGACTCAGACATCTAAAAACACAGACGTAGAATACTATTCGTTCATACCAGACAACACGTTGGTTGCAATGTTCGGACATATAGCCCTGCACTATGTTCCAGGTCAGAGCGATCTCGGCACAATTGAAGTTGAGGATCCTTCGGCTGAGATTGGCGACATTACAACTATTACCGCCACACCGAACTCAGACGTTAACGCATCATTCCTCTACTGGTTGAACGACAGCGGAGACGTTGTCTCAACGAACGCGCAATGTGATGTAGAGATAAAGCGCAACATAACCTACACCGCCGTATTCAGCGCGCCTGGCTATGAGACTATAGACTTTGGTAAAAACGGCGGATACAGGCTCATCAGCGATCTTGACCATGATGTAGATTACGAATACGGAAGCGCGACAAATATATACATCACTCCGGAGATATGGAGTAGCTACACTTACACGGTAAGGACTGACACCGTTTACGGGACAAAGGAGATAGAAGTAGACACTATCATCAATGGCGTGGACACATTCACCAACGTAATTGTGCCTGACACTCAATATATACGCACCGACACGACAACGTACTATCAAACATACGAAAGTAGTTTCCACGGCAATGAGTACATTACAGATGAAAACGTATCAGCATACGGATTCAACGCAGGTTCGGCAGTATTGGTTCATGGTACAGGCCTGGTAACATTCAATCATACAACAAAGGGGCAATATTCCACACCATTCACACAAGGCAATCTGGTTGCGGCAGGCTCTGACGGAACAGATATCGCCACACTGTCGCAAGACACTGCCAAGTACTATCTGTTTGATGAGAAGACCAACACGTTCAACGCTGTCACATCGGGTGTTGTACCTGCCGGTTCGGGTTACCTCGTTATAACGAGCGACCAGCCTGAGTACAAGTACGACACTCTCTATTTTGTAACGGCGGATGAGTACAACGCTTCCCATCCAGACATGGATGTAAATAGTGACGGAACAATCGACACGGGCGACGTGCTCACAATATACAACGGCATTCAAACAGGAGTTACCGACGGATTGGACGTTAACAACGACGGACAAGTCGACACGCAGGATGTGCTGAGCGTATACGAATACATCAGAACCAACTAATAGGTTGTAAAGACACGAAGGATGGAGACAAACGCAAATGCGCACAATCTCCATTCTTCTTTTCTTAATCACAGTTCAACATGAAAAAGATACTAATATTGGCCTTGCTGGCTTGCTGCATTCACGTGAACGCGCAGCAACAAACCTTCACAATCCACGGGAAAGTCCCCGGACTGAAGAAGGGCATGACAGTCTCTGTACTCAAAGCCGAAAGAGACGAGAAGTCTGACTTCAACGCTGAAGACTTTGAACTGGGACTGATCAATCTCGACAGCATGCCACAAGAGACAAGCGAGCTTGCCACGGCGACTGTAACAAAGAACGGGGAGTTCGTATTGACGGGCACTGTCGACCATCCTCAGCTGTGCACCCTCATCACCAACAACATGGAGTTGATAGAGAAAAAGAACAAAGGGAAGTCTTACGACGGCATACGCTGGACATACACACCTGTCTTCGTTGACAACGCCGACATGGAGGTGAAAGTGGCAAACTACGATTTGTGGACTGACGCGCCTATAACAGATGACTTTAAAATCATCGGGGGAACAGTTCAAGGCGACTTCAACCAATACAACATCATGCTGAAAGAAGCTGGCACAGAGAACGCCAACGATGCCTCGTTCGAACTGAATCGAAAGTTTATTGAGGCGCATCCGGCATCAGTGGTTTCACTGTATCTTGCCAACAACATACTGACAAACGGGTACAACCTGACTAAGGATGAAATCAGTTTCCTGAAAGAAACAATAAAGCCATGCCCTGCCGACACAGCACGTTACAACAAGTTTCTCACAAAAGTAAAGGCAGCAGAACTTACAGCCGTCGGCAATCCCGTTGTCAACCTCGACATAGAAGACGACAAAGGCTCGGCAACCACACTACTTGATGTGCTTCCTAAGTCGAAGTTGGTCTTAGTTGACTTCTGGGCAAGCTGGTGCGGTATTTGCAGAGCCACAACCCCTCAAATCAAAGAACTGTACGGCCAATACCAACGTGATGTATTTGATGTGATAAGCGTATCGTGCGACACCCACCATGAGAACTGGGTGAAAGCCATGGAGACCGACAACATGCCTTGGAAGCAATACGTATTGACACCACAAGGCTATAAGGACTTCTTTGCGAAGTACCAGCTCATAGGCGTCCCATACTACCTGCTCGTTGATGCGGGCGGGCATGTTATTGGCAATCCCGGCGGCATAGAGCATATCAATGAAGTAGTAAAGGAGTATTGCAAGTAGCGACAAATAACCTGACTTGATTAGGCGGGTAAGCTAACGAACTTAGGCGGATAAGCTGTACAGCTTATCGTTCTAATCAAGCTACGTACTAACGGAAGTTAATAATGCTTTGGAAAAAGGCTCTGACATGACCTATGTCAGAACCTTTTTTCATTATATAACCACTCACCTCAAAGGGTCAGTTGATTCCTACAATCAGTAGGCATGCCATTCCCAGACGCCTTGTACGCCGCTTAATATCGTCAATCTCAGGTAGCGCGCCCTCTTCTCTATCCGGTCTACATAAGGAGAGCGTATCTTGTTCTCCACGTTGCCGCCGCACACAGTCCATGTGCTGCCGTCGTCCGACATTTCCAACAGGTAGGTATGACTTTCTGTAGGCCGCACAAAGGCTATTTCACTCCGGCGCACCTTCCTCACCTTTCCAAGATCCATGATGATCCATGCCGGCGCTTGTTTGCCACCTGCATCCTCCGCCGCCATCCATCTCGACCCGTTCGCCCCATCGACAGCGAACTCAGCGTCGAAATGCTCCGTCCGTTGGCATTTCGGGTCTTTAAAGTAGCGTATGGGCGCAGGCTGTGCGACGCTCGAGGCCTTTACCGACAATACGCTGAGCGGCTTGCCATAATGCGACTTGCTTAAAGCCCCCACTCCGTCAAGCGAGACCTCGACAGGTTTTATCGTGCCGTCATCATTGAACTCCAACTTGTTGACATACGTTTGTCTGTTGGTGCTGTTACGTCCGAACTCCAGGAAGGCAATGTAATAGTCGTCAGTCTTCTCGCGTTTGAACACACAACCATGTCCCGGACCGAAGGTGCCAGTGTTGTAATTCGTTGTCGTAATAATATCATACGTCGGTATCTCATAAGGTCCGAGGGGAGACGTACGGCTCATCATATAGGCATACTGGTAGTTCTCGTCACCTCCGAGCGTATAAAGATAGTAATAAATGCCATTGCGCTTAAAGAAGCACGGGCCTTCGCTATAGACATTGTGAGGCGACGGTATTGTCATTTTCGTTGACATGTCAACCGACAACATGTCGTCTGACAGGCGCGCCACCCCTCTGCGGTTCCAGAAAATGTATTTCTTACCGTCGTCGTCAATGAATATCTCAGCGTCTATGGCGTCAATTATCGGGTTCGGATCGGCAAGAGTGAACGGACCATCTGGAGAGTCGGCTGTCGCCACATGTATCTTGCCGTCAAGCGTCGGGTACAAATACCATTTGCCATTGTAATGCACCATCTTCGACGGAGCCCAGTATTTCTTTGTCATGTCAGCAGGGAACAAGCGTCCGTTGAAACTCCAATTGACAAAGTCGTGCGACTTCCATACCACGGGCGGTCCGGACGTTTTCAGTCCGTTCCCCATACCGTCTGTAGTGGCGTTACAATAAAACACGCCATCAATTTCCTGTATGCTTGCGTCAGCTATCATGTCAGGCACCAACGCGTGTCCGAACACGTTCTGCGCCAAACAAAACAGTGGCGTTCCAAATAAGAGCGCCACCGTCATTATTCTGTTTTTTATGTTCATCAGCATATATTTCTATGTGTCAAGGGCTTGAAGCGCAACTTGCTCATACATTCACCAAGGCCACAGTGTCCTTCGCTATCATCAGTTCCTCATCGGTTGGGATGACACATACTGTCACCCTGCTGTCTGGTGCGCTGATCACCGCCTCAGTGGCACGTATGGCATGATTCTTCTCATCGTCCATCTTCACTCCGAGGAATTCAAGTCCCTTGGTGGCTCCCTCACGCACCTCCCATTGGTTCTCACCCGCTCCACCGGTAAACACGATGACATCCACACCGCCCATTGCCGCGGCATACTGTCCTATATATTTCTTTATGCGGTAAGTATACATTTCCTTGGCAAGTCTTGCGCGGTCGTTGCCCGCCTCGATGGCGGCAAGTATGTCGCGGAAGTCGCTCAACCCGCCGCTTATGCCGGCAAGTCCCGACTGCTTATTCAGCAAATTGCTTATTCCGGCGGTATCAAGCCCCAGTTTGTCCATCAAGAACGTAACCGCGCCAGCGTCGATGTCACCACTGCGCGTACCCATGATCAAGCCCTCAAGCGGTGTCAGTCCCATCGACGTGTCAACACTCTTGCCGTCTTTGACCGCGGTTATCGAAGCCCCGTTACCAATATGGCAGGTAATGATCTTCTTGCCTACAGGATCTATTCCGAGGAATTCGCACACACGGGCGCTTACATACCTGTGGCTTGTGCCGTGGAATCCATACCGGCGTACACCATACTCCTTATACAACTCGTATGGCAGGGCATACATATAAGCGTAGTCGGGCATTGTCTGATGGAAGGCAGTGTCGAACACGCCCACCTGCGGCACATTGGGAAGGAATTCCTTGACCGCGTTCACTCCCTTTATATTTGCCGGGTTGTGCAGGGGCGCCAAGTCGTTGCAACTCTCAAACACCTTCATCACCTCGTCGTCAAGCACCACGCTCTTATTGAACTTCTCGCCTCCATGAACCATGCGGTGGCCCACCGCGTCGATTTCGTCAAGCGACTTCAGAACAGCGGTCTCGCCCGATGTCAGGCATTTGAAAATAAACTCCACACCAGCCGTGTGCTCGGCTATAGGTTGTTCGATCTTCACCTTCTTGCCCTTGTACTTTATCTTTATAAACGAGTCGGGCAAGCCTATTTTCTCTATTCCGCCCGACGTGATGACAGAATTGTCGGTCATGTCATACAGGGCGTATTTAATGGAACTGCTACCGCAGTTCAACACAAGTACTATCATTATCTTGTTACGTTATAATTGTTTCATTATTATTTAGCGTCCATGGCCTGACATGCAGTGATGGCAATCATCTTATATATGTCGTCAACGCTGCAACCACGGCTCAAATCGTTCACCGGTCGTGCTATACCTTGCAGAATCGGACCAATGGCATCAGCTTCGCCAAGCCTCTGAACCAGCTTGTAGGCTATGTTGCCAACCTCCAAGCAAGGAACGACCAATACGTTAGCCTTGCCTGCTATATCACTTTCCGGAGCTTTCTTCTTTGCGACGCTTGGCACCAAGGCGGCATCGGCTTGCAACTCACCGTCTATTTTCAGTTCTGGAGCCAGTTCTTTTGCGATGCGAGTTGCCTCAACGACCTTGTCGACCACCTCATGCTTCGCACTTCCCTTTGTGGAGAAACTCAACATGGCTACTCGCGGGTCGTCAAATCCTGCGACACTCTTTGCGGTTTGCGCCGTACACACGGCTATTTGTGCCAATTGGTTGGCGTCTGGCACAGGTGTAACCGCCACGTCACCTATGACGAGCACGCCATCCTCACCATATTGATGAGTCTTGGTAATCAAGAGCATTGCCCCGCTGACACAAGTAATGCCGGGAGCGCATTTGATGATTTGAAGCGCAGGGCGAAGGGTGTCGCCCGTAGTAGAGAGCGCACCCGAGATTTGTCCGTCAGCGTCACCACTCTTAATGATAAGGCAGCCAAAATACAAAGGGTCGAGCACCTGTTGGCGCGCCTTCTCTATTGTCATTCCCTTCTTCTGTCTCAGTTGGAATAGCAACTGGGCGTATTCCTCAGTCTTTTCAGAAGTCTCGGGGTCTATGATTGTAGCCTTGTTGATGTGTTTCAATCCCAGTTTTGCGGCATACGCATTAATCTCATCAGGATTTCCGATAAGGATTATGTCGGCCAGCTCATCTGCAAGGGCGCGGTCGGCGGCGGTGATTGTTCTTTCCTCAAGGCTTTCAGGAAGGACGATACGCTGCTTGTTTGCCTTTGCCCGGGCAATTATTTTCTCTATCAAGTCCATTTTGATATGTGTTTTTATAAATTATTCTTCATAGCCAGTCTTGAATACGCGTATGACGGCCGAGTTGAATCCGGCATGGTCCATCTCGTTCAGTCCCTTGATGGTATACCCGCCTGGCGTCGTCACACGGTCTATCGCCTGCTCAGGATGCTCTCCGGTCTTGTGCAGCAGCTCTGAAGCGCCCTTCATGGTCTGAATGGCGATCTTCAGCGCGTCGTTCGGATAGAATCCCATCTCCACACCCGCCTCTGTCTGTACACGCAGGAATCGCATGACATACGCGATGCCGCACGAAGCCATCAACATGCCCGGGGCTACCATCTTCTCAGCGCAGCAGAACGTGTCGCCAACCATCTTGAAGAGGTTGTCCACCCGTTCCTGTATGTCTTTCGACACATCGTCCGAAGGACAAATGAAAGTCATGCTCTCACAGAACTCCGCCGCTATGTTCGGTATCACATAGAAAAGTGCCGGAATTTGGCACTGATGCTTGTAAAGCAACGCCTTTATATCCTCCAACGTGACACCGGCGGCCAGTGAAACGAGTATTTGCGATGCGGTCAGGTTGGGCTTGATGTCTGTTATCACAGTCTCCACCTGCCATGGTTTGACAGCGATGACAATCATGTCAGCGTCCTTCACCGCCTCAGCGTCACCCACCATAGTCTCCACCTTCGGGCAATCCTCCTTTATCTTGTTGAGTTTCTCCCAATGGACACCCGACACCGTCAGCTTTATCTCGTCACTCTCGTTCTTGCTCCAGCCGCGTGCCAGTGCGCCACCGATACTGCCGGCTCCAATAATCGTTATGTTCATATTGTATTGTTGTTTTTATTCTAACCAAATATCCCCCAATTTCTCTTTTGGGGGTCACTACGGCGGTAAGCCCAGCGGACTCATTCGCACGTACAAAGATACGCCAATTCAAATGAATCGAGAAACATTTTCAAAAAAAACTATAGTTTCGAACAACGATTAATGAAATATTTATTACCTTTGCAACATAATTCAGTGTACAAAACTTAGATATATTTATTTTAAAGGATTTATTGTATGGCTTATGTAATTTCAGATGATTGCGTTATGTGTGGAACATGCGCAGGCGAATGCCCTTCAGAGGCTATTTCCGAGGGCGACAGCAAATATGTGATTGATCCAGATTCATGTGTTGAATGTGGAACTTGTGCGGACGCATGTCCGGCAGGCGCGATCAGTTTAGGGTGACAAGGACATCGGCATGACTACATGCCGGTATCGAAGGTGTCACGCCACGACCCCCAACGTACCTCAGGCACGCCACGGAAGGCAAACATGGCTGACAGCCACATCCCCTAACGACAAAACAAGTAATTAGAGCGCACACACACGTGCGCTCTTTTTTGTGTGTTCCACGCGACGAGCACCCGCAGTCCACCGCCGCGTAACACCGGGCCAAGCAAAGGCATCCATCGACTGACCAAATTCCGGCAAACGCCCCGTGAGATGAAGCCCGACACCTCGTGAGACAAAAGGCAAAATTCGGTCTTTTTGAAGAGACAACTAAAGCAGCGCGTATATAATTCGCGGAAAGGACAGTATCAGCTGCCCCATATCACCTCGCACCCTTCCTGCGATTGCACTCACGACACAGCATCTGACAATTTTCTCTCACTGTGCGACCTCCTTCCTTCCAAGGAGTGATGTGGTCTCCTTCCATGAACTCATAGTCGAACTCCTTGCCGCAATTGGCGCAACGATGCCGCTGCGACTCATAAACAGCCAACTTGATGTCCTCGGGGAAAGTACGCAGATCGAGCGAGCGTTCATCACCTGTAAGCACATACGGAATGATGCCATGTCTATTCTGTATCTCACCGTCACGCATCAATGCCGTTATCTGCTTCCCCATAGCCACAGTGTCAAGTGTGTCATTGCCATACGTGTCGTAATACAACGCCCAATCGAGTCCTTTCATAATACTACGGAACTTTCTCAAGTCGAAGTTCGTGGTCGCCCAATTGATTACGTTCTGGAAATATGTCCATAAATTGTTTGCGTTTGGGTCGTGCTGATGATCTGCCATATATCCTACTATACTCTGTCGTTTTCCCTGACGCGTCTCGTGGTCTGCCATCCACTCCAAAGCCTTCTTCAAGAAGTCCTGACGTATAGGCGTGCCGTTCACCAAATCCTTTGCCAGACGGTAGGCACCGCAGTTGCTCTTCGAGAAGTGACGTTTGGCATCGGTCACGAATGGTCCCGCATACACAGCGTTGTTTATTTCCTGTTCGTTGAGCGGCTTGCCAGCGATGTTGATAGTCTTGAACCACTCTAATTTCTCCGACGCTTCGCCTTCGCACACATAGATGGTCAATTTATAATTGAGTATACGCTCCTGTATGTCCTTCGGTTGGTTGAAGAAGTTCTTGAAGTCATAGCTGAACCTACCCATGACATATTCACAGAGTGACAGAGTGCGTTGCTGACCATCCATCACCTCGTACGGACACTCCGCATCGGCACTCCTTTTCACCCAATACATCACGTTGAGAGGATAACCATGAAGCACAGTCGTGATAACCGCCTGTTGCTCTTTCTCGTTGTAGATAAACTCGCGTTGGTAAGGCGGACGGATGTCGAGCTGACCGTCATACCCACGCACACCTTGCTCTTCATTGTTTGTGTAACCATTGACCACCTCGCCAACAGTCACCTCCATTTGCTTTATCGTCATCATATCGTTTGTGGATGTTTGTTACGAATTAGAATTCTGAAATATGGACATTTGCCATTGATACTTAAGTCTCTATCATCATTCCCCTTTCTGAATCTGATGATTTCAAACTGTTCGGGATTGTATTTGTCGAGAAAAGTTATTGGAACACCCATAACTCCTGCATAATCACAAGGAATATCTGCTGTAACATTTACATTGATGGCATCATAATTATCGTATTTTGGGTATGCCTCTGGAGTATAATGAGAAACTAAATCAAATTCCTCATGTCGCTTATTGTGGTCAATGTTGGTAATCCATCTTACACCCTTAACTCTGATGAAATGCCTTCCATTATCGTCAATACCACATCCAGCAGCATTTAAAGGATAATCGTTAGGGACATAGAATTTTCTATCACCACTTGTTATACTTGGTCCGAACCATATTTTATTTTGTTTTATTAAAGGAAAGACCTCTTTATACGTGATACAATTAACGTTACCTATAATGACAAAAAGCTTTTCATATGCCATCAATTGTGCAAGATATTCTCTAAACAGCGAAAAGGGAGGATTGGTCACTACAATGTCAGCCTGCTTTAGCAGTTCTATGCATTCAGGGTCACGAAAGTCACCCGTACGGAGTATACTCATTACATTCTTGTCATTCTTCAATAGATATTGTACATCCGAGAGATCAACAGCCCCGTCACCATTCATATCCTTCACCTCGGTTATCTCCACCTTATAGGCGATCTTCTTGGGTTCGTCATTATAGAAGTCCCCGAAGTCAATCATTAACTCATTGCCTTGCACAGGCGACCCGTTGTAGCACGTACAAATCAATTTCTTCAACCCGAGTTGGTTGAAACGCAGGGCGAAGTACTTGAAAAAGTTACTTTCGTAAGGATCATCACAGTTGCACAACACCGTCTTGCCACGAAAATGTTGCCAATAGTGTTGCAACTCACGCTCAATGTCAGACATTTGAGTGTAGAACTCATCCTTTTTCGCAACCTTTGCTGCATCTAAATTACGCTTCGTCATAGCAGATTGATAGTTTAAGTGCATCAACTATCAATCACGCCCAAAGAACGCAAAAGGACGCGATGCTTCTTATTGCGTTCAGCTATGAGGCAGCCTCGGATGGAAACCTCATCCTTCTAATAAGAACACACCACGCCCATAGGCGGTGGTGCATTGCTATAATAGAAGGATAGGCTACTCCATCCCGAGTATCTAATCACAATTATTTCTTTGTGCGTTTTATTTCCAACAAGTTTCCGAGGCTTTTGGCTGAACGCGAAATAATAGCGAATGCTTTGTTAATAACAATATGTCTTGGATGCATGCTTTGTGAGCCTACATCCAAAGGCAAAGATAAATGTTTTTTTTCAAACAGTTGCAAGTAATAATTAAAAAATCCACTTCCTGCCGTTTCTGTATTGTGTTATACAGGTTTATTTGATGTTGCAAGTGACTTAAGCCGTCGTCATCACGACAGCGAAGAGGCGCGGAAGCGTCGGGCAAAAGATAAAAGACATAGATGATACATGCACGAGCCAGGTTATCTCGCCCAATGAGTCAAAGCACATTATACCGCAGGGGACATCACAACAAGATGAGTCCATTCGTTGAAGTGTCCTTATTTATCGTTCAGCCAAGGCTGAACGATGATTGCAATAGTATGTATCTGCCAACGCAACAGTATGCGTTGACCGTTCAGCCAAGGCTGAACGGTAATAATGAGTCAGTAGAAAATCAGTGGGGATAAGCATAAAGGTTCGCAATACGGAAAAGGAAGAACTTCTTGTCTGCAACACCTCTGAGATTTGCACGGA